>NZ_CAAAFT010000081.1:0-7710 GCF_900634765.1 Candidatus Protofrankia californiensis
AGGTCGCCCGTACCTACCCGGGCTGGACGGTGGATCCGGAGATCGAGATCTGTGTGACCTGCGGCTCCACCGAGGCGATGATGGCGACGATGCTCGCGTTGGTCGATCCCGGCGAGGAGGTGCTGCTCTTCGAGCCCTTCTACGAGAACTACGGCCCGGACGCGATCCTGTCCGGCGCGCGGCCCAGGTTCGTCCCGCTGCACGAACCCGACTGGAGCATTGACGAGGCGCAGCTGCGCGCCGCCTTTTCCGACCGGGTCCGTGCCGTCGTCGTCAACACACCGCACAATCCGACCGGCAAGGTGTTCACCCGTGCTGAGCTGGAGTTGATTGCCGAGCTCTGCCAGCGACACGACGCGCTCGTCATCACCGACGAAATCTACGAACACATCCAGTATCTCGGCCCGGGCGGCCATATCCCACCCGCTACCGTCCCGGGGCTCGCCGACCGCACGATCACCGTCAACGCCCTGTCGAAGACTTACGCGGTGACGGGTTGGCGGGTCGGCTGGACCATAGCCCCACCGGCCTACACCTCCGCCATCCGCAAGGTCCATGATTTCCTGACCGTCGGCGCGGCCGCACCGTTGCAGGCGGGAGGGGTCGCAGCCATGGCACTGCCGCCGAGCTACTACGACGGCATCGCCGCCGAGTACCGCGAGCGCCGTGACCTGTTGTGCGGTGCGCTCGCCGCGGCCGGTTTCCGGTTCCGGCCGCCGGACGGGGCGTACTACGTCATGTGCGATACGCGAGCACTCGATCCCGACGGTGACGACGTGGCTTTCGCTCGTCGGCTGCTGGAGACGGCCGGGGTGGCGGCGGTCCCCGGATCGTCGTTCTTCGCCAACCCCGCGGACGGACGTCACATCGTGCGTTTCGCCTTCCCGAAACGGCTCGACACCCTGCGGGCGGCGGCGCAGCGACTGTCCACCCTCGCCTGACGGTTTCCCGCAGGCCTGCGGACCTCCACGCGGATCAGCGCACTGTTATCAGGGAGGGAACAGGCAGCGGATAACCACCCGCGGCGGCCCGCGCGCGCCCCTGACGCACCTCGGCTCCGAGCCACCGCAGGTAGGCATCGACGTCGCTGCGGTGGTGCGGCCGGAGCCTGCGATTACGAAGATCATCTGCCAGTGATCGCAGCGGTCTCGGGGTGCTGGCCGCGGTCAGCATCGCCGATCGCAGTGGCAGCAGATAGCGACCACGCAGGTACTCTCCCAGCCAGCGGGCCTGCGCCTCGGCAAGCCGGACGGCGTCGGTGCTGCCGGCCGCGTCGCCGGTGCCGGTGCCGGTGCCGGTCGATCCCGACACCGGCAGGTCGCGGCCCGCCACAGTGCCGGTCAGGCAGTCACGCGTCCTTTTTCGATCAAGAAAGTGAGCGTGGAAACGGCTGCTGTCACGACCGTCTACTCCCTCACTTTCATGATTCGACGGTTTTCGATCACGGATTCTTGGGCGGCTTCGGAACGGATCTGTGCTACTTGACCGACGCTCCAGGCAGCCGCATCCGTACACCCCTTCCGCGTCCGGGTCGAAGACCCCGCCGAACAACGGCGGTGGGACGGCAGGCGACCTGGTCAGGCGGTGAGGAGCGACCTTCTCTGCGATGCTCCCGGTGATCCCTCCGGTGAGTACCACGACGTCCCACCGCGTTGCCGGCTGGTCACCGGCACGGATGTCGAACGGCCGACGACCATCGTCGACCGGGTGAACCTCATAGTTACCGTCGACATAGTTACCGGCGACATCGCGCGTTACGAACAGGTGCGCGTCCAGCCCGGAGTCGACAAGTACGCGAAGAGCCGTCTCGGCAGCCGGCCCCGCGCCGAACACCGCTACCCGGGGAAGTTGAGCCACGATCGGCAAGATTAAGCCACATGGCTTTCCGTAATGCATCCCTGCTGCGTCGCATGCCGTCGGGAGGGCTCCCGGCGCCGCTTGGCCCTACGGGTCGGGCCTACAGGTCGGGCCGTCAGGGCAGGCCGGCCGGGTAGGTCAGGCTTTGGGCCACCGTGTGTCACCGGCCGGCGCCACGGGTTTGGATCATGGTCCTGGTGTCACCGGCCCGGTGACGCCGGCCCAGCCACCGCTGCCAGGTGGATAGGGAGGCGGCAGGCCCGGTCCGGCGGTTGCTCTTTCTCCGTCCGCTGGCGTGGCGGTGTCATCGTCAGGCGCCGTGGACCGCCCTGAGGAATCATCCGGTCGCCGGGGCCGGTCCTGGCGAGGCGCGCCATGGCATCCCGCAGTTCGGGAGCCTGCCGGAGCCGGCGCGGCAGCACGAGCAGGGCGGTGCGTGTCGCCCTTGCGCCCAGACACGCGGCGGTGGCCAGTGCAGGTGCGTCGGACAGTCCGTAGAGCCGGCGTACCCAGCCGGGCAGCATCCCGACCGCGATCGCGCTCAGTGCGGACCACGCCGGGCGTGCGGGCGTGGTCCGCGACACCCACCAGGGCATGGGCGGCCGCAGGATGAATGCGATCATCTCTCGAGACTGCGACGTCACCCGCAGATGTGGCCGCATCCGGGCGAAGTAGCGAGCAACCGCGGCCCGACTTGCCGGGACGTCCCGGGCCGGGATACCGATCAGCTCGGCAGCGCGTACCTGCTCGGCGAAGTAGGTGTCGGCCTGCCTGCCGGTGAGGCGCAGCCCGCACCGGCAGGCCGTCGTGAGGAAGGACTCGACCTCGCTCACGTGCACCCACAGCAGCAGTTCGGGATCGGCGGCCTGATAGGGACGGCCGGTGACGGGTTCGATGCCATGGATGCGCGCGTGCGCGTGGCGTACCCGTTCGGCTGCGCGGCGCGCCTGGTCCGTCGTCCCATAGGTGATCGTCCCGACGTAGGCGGCAGTCCGCCGTAGGCGTCCCCACGGGTCGACCCGGTAGGTCGAGTGCTGGGCGACGCCGGCCATGGCCAGCGGGTGTACGGCCTGCAGGAGCAGTGCCCGGATCCCGGCAACGACCATGCTCGGATCGCCGTGCACCCGCCAGGTCATGCTGGACGGTCCGAACAGCCCGGCATCGGTGTCGTCGGTGTCTGCATCGGTATCGGTATCCGTGCCGGGCGCCTGGTGGCAGGACATCGATCGTGTCGCGGCATCAGTGACCTCATCGACTCGATGCCGCTGATCAGTCACCTGAACATCCTCGTTTCTTACTCTCAGAAATCAAATAGCAACTGATAGTCCCACATTAGTCATGATGGATGCATGCAAGGGTGCGTTGCGTGTCAGGGTTGTGGTCGGATGGTGATGAAATACCGGTAATGTGCACATGCACCGATCCGAGTGGGCCGATCCGAGTGGGCCGATGCGGTGTCGCGCGGCCGGCGTCACGAACTAACGTGACCTCATGAGTGTTGTGAAGATCAATGCACTGACCGTTCCGGCCGAGCTGCGGGCCACGCTGGAACAGCGGTTCGCCAGCCGTGCCGGAATAGTGGAGGCTGCGGACGGTTTCGAGTGGTTCGAGCTGCTGCGACCGGTGGAGGGCACCGATACCTACCTCGTCTACACGCGCTGGCGTAGCGAGGAGGACTTCCAGAAATGGCAGGCGTCCACTGCCTTCCAGAGCGGTCACGCACAGGCGGCGGATGCCGCGGGCGGACAGGCGCCGGCTCACCCGACTGGTCATCCCGGACCCGGTGGTCATGGCGGGCCCGGCGGGCATGGAGGACCTGGTGGGCCGGCTGCGACCGGAGCTTCGCTGTGGTCGTTCGAGGTGGTCCAGTCGGCTGCGCCCAAAACTTCCTGACAGCATAGGTGGTTTCAGTCGTGATGATGACGGTTTCCACCTACAACTACGGAAACCGTAGGTGGAAAGCGTCACCATAGAGACGATTTCCACCTACGCCTCTTCGTGACCTTTTCACGACAAGGTGATCGGCGCCTCCGGGGCAGAGTGATCGGTGCTCCCGGGGCGGTCCCGGGACGGGGTGGAGCGGAGTCACCGGATCCGGTGACTGGCGTCCTCGACCTCGCCCACGAACTCCTCGACCACGTCCTCGAGGGCGACGACTCCGCGGGTCGTGCCGTTCGACCCGGGTACCCGGCCGAGATGGCAGCCGGTCCGTTGCATCAGTCGCAGGACTTCGTCCAGAGGCAGGTCGGCGCGGACCTCGACCATCGGCCGGAGCCGGCGCGGGGGCAGCGGTTCGTCCCGGGCATCGCCGTGGATGCCGATGACGTCTTTGGCGTGCACGAAGCCGACGATCACCGTGCCCGGTCCGGCCGAGGTACCGCCGTCGACCGGACCGGGGCGCGACTGCCTGCTCGGCCGGACGCCGCCCGGGACGGCAACGCCGGCATTACCGGCATCGCTGCTCGGGCCGGCATGGCCGGTGCCGTCGGCGGCCCGCACCGGGAAGCGGGAGAAGCCGGTCCTGGTGACCAGCTTCTCCAACTCGGACGCGGTCACCGACCACGGGACGGTCACGATCTCGGCGATCGGCATCATGACGGTGCCGGCGGTCCGCTCGGACAGTTCCAGCGCGCCGGTCAGCAGCTCGTGCTCGGTGTCCTCCAGCAACCCCTGCTGCCGCGATTCCGCGATCATCGCCGCGAGCTGGTCCGGGGTGTAGGCGGTGCTGAGTTCGTCCACCGGATGGACGCGGACGAGCTTGACGCACCAGTTGGCGAAGGCGTTGAGAAAGACGATCAGTGGGCGGGCAAGGCCGGCGAACCGGAGCAGCGGTGGGGCGAGCCAGAGGGCCGCTTTCTCGGGGCCGGCCAGCGCGATGTTCTTCGGCACCATCTCGCCGAGCACGATGTGCAGGCAGACGACGATCAGGAGCGCGACCGCGAACCCGATCGGGTGATAGAAGCTGTCGGGGACGCCGAGCCGGTCCAGACCCCCCTCGATCAGGTGGGCGATCGCGGGTTCGGCCACCGCGCCGAGCCCGAGCGAGCAGATCGTGATGCCGAGCTGGGATGCGGCGAGCATCAGCGACAGGTTTTCGATCGCGGTGAGGACGACGTGGGCTCGCTGGTCGCCGTCGGCTGCGTACGGTTCCATCTGGTCGCGACGGACTGAGATGACGGCGAACTCGGCACCGACGAAGAACGCGTTGCCGGCCAGCAGGAAGATCGCGCCGATGAGATACAGCAGGGTCATCGTCGTATCCGTCCGTCCGCGTCGTCCGCGTCCGCTGTGTTGTCACCGCCGGTCCGGCCCGAGCGGTTGGCCTGCCCCGACGGGTCGGTCCGGCCGGAGCGATGTGCCTGCTCGGATCGGTATGCCCCGCCCGATCGGCCGGCCTTGTCCGGCTTGTCGGCCGGGCTGCCGGCGCGCCGGGGCTGGTCCGCGTGGGTCGGCTGGCCGGTCAACCGGATGCGGTTGATGCGATGCTGGTCCATCTCCTCGACGGTGAGCAGATGACCGTCGACGTCGACCTGGTCACCCGGTTCAGGAATGCGCCCGAGCCGGTGCAGGACGACGCCGGCGACGGTCTCGTACGGGCCCTCCGGTAGCCGGACACCTGTCAGGTCGGCGACCTCGTCCGGGCGGAGCAGGCCGGACAGCGACCAGCTCCCGTCAGTCCCGGCGGTGGCGTCGGGTCTTTCCGGAGGGTCGTATTCGTCCAGGACGCGGCCGACGAGTTCCTCGACGAGGTCCTCCAGGGTGACCACACCGGCGGTGCCGCCGTATTCGTCGATGACGACGGCGATCTGAAGACTGTGTCCCCGCAGGGTGGCGAGCAGATCGTCGCAGCTCAGCGATGCCGGCACCACCACCGGAGCGACCATTAGCCGGCTGACCGGTGTTGTAGCGCGGTCGGCCGGAGGCACGCCGAAGGCGTCCTTGACGTGGACGACCCCGACGACGTCATCGACATCCCCGGGGACGACTGCGATGCCCCCCGGGCTGGGGAGATCGGCTGACGGTACGGACGCGTCCGGGCCGGCGGTGCCGTGACCGCCGGTACTGTGACCGCTGGTGCTGTGACTGTCGGCGCTGCGACCGCCGGTGTTGCGGCTGGTGCTGCCGTGGCTGCCGGTGGCGGCGTGAGCGACGTCTGCACTGGTACCGGGCTCGCCGTTGCCGGCAGACCGCAGAACCGGGAAGCGGGAGTGGCCTGATTCCTCGGTGACCCGTAGCAGCTCGGTGACGCTGTCATCGGCGTGGAGCGCGACCACCTGTACCCGTGGCGTCATGACGTCCTGCGCCGTGCGCTCGCGTAGCCGCAGGGACCTGCCCAGCAGACTCGCCGTGTTGCCGGGCAGTGTGCCGTGTTCGGCTGACGAGCGCACCAGCCAACCGAGTTCGGACGGCGATCTGGCCGATCGCAGCTCCGTCTGCGGCTCGATCCCCATCGCGCGCAGCAACCGGTTGGCGGATCCGTTGAGAAGCGTGATGATCGGGCGGCAGATGTTGGAGAAGAGCATCTGCGGCCCGGCAACCCGCTGGGCCACGGCCACCGGCGCCGCGACCGCGACGTTCTTCGGGAAGAGCTCACCGAAGACCATCTGGGTGACTGTCGCGATCAGGAGGGCGACGGCCACCGCGACGGCACGGCCGGCTCCGGCCGGCAGACCGGTCGCTCTGATCGCCGGCAGCAACAGGGACGCAATCGCCGGTTCGGCGACATAACCGAGTACCAGCGACGTCAGAGTGATTCCCAGCTGCGCGCCGGAAAGCTGGAACGACAGCGATCGGACGGCACGCAGAACCCGAGCCGCGCTATGGGAACCGTCCCGCGCCGCCTGCTCGAGCTGGCTGCGGTCGATCGCCACAAAAGCGAATTCGGCGGCCACGAACAGGCCGTTGCCGGCGATGAGGGCGGCAATCAGAACCAGGCCGAGGATGTCGCCGATCATTGCTGTTGCGGGGGCCGACGAAGATCGCCATGGTGATCGGGCGATTGGGGTGCTGGCGCGGACACGGACGCCGCTGTCGATGCCGGCCGGAGGTCCTGCCCGGGCGGTACTGGCGCGCCGCGTGCCATCTCCTCATCCTCACAGACGTCTGCCGTGCCGCCCAGGGGTCTTTCCTGGACCGAGGGCATTCGCCGCTCACAGTCAGGAATGCGTGCACCGTCGGGGATGTTTGCCGTGCCCTGCCAGGGATGTTCGCCGGGGCGCTTCGCGCGGGAGAAATCTATGCCCTTTCATGATTCGTCCGATATAGAGGGTGGTGTATCCGGAGCGCCTGTGATGTTGTCGCGGCGTGGGGTGTTGTGGTTTCGCGCTGACGCTTGGAGACTGATCTGTATGGCTCGCGTCTTCGCCGTCGCAAACCAGAAGGGTGGCGTCGCCAAGACGACGTCCGTGGCGAGCCTCGGTGCCGCGCTGAGCGAGTTGGGATGCCGGGTCCTGCTCGTCGACCTTGATCCGCAGGCATGCCTGACGTTCTCCCTGGGCCTGGATCCGGACGCCATCGAACTGTCCGTCCACGACGTGCTGCTGGGTCGGCTCAGTCCCGGCCTTGTGCTGCGGGGGACCGAGGACGGTCCGGATCTGCTGCCGGCGACCATCGAGCTGGCGGGGTGCGAGGCCGTGCTCCTGTCGCGTACTGGCCGTGAGCATGCGCTGCGGCTTGCGCTCGCCGAGATCGGTGACAGCTACGACTTCGTCCTGATCGACTGTCCGCCCTCGCTCGGGATCCTGACGATCAACGGGCTGACGGCGGCGGACGAGGTGATCATCCCATTGCAGTGTGAGACGCTGTCGCATCGCGGTGTCGGGCAGCTGCTCGACACCGTCCATGACGTGCAAC
>NZ_CAAAFT010000081.1:7815-11986 GCF_900634765.1 Candidatus Protofrankia californiensis
CTGTCGCATCGCGGTGTCGGGCAGCTGCTCGACACCGTCCATGACGTGCAACGCCTCACCAATGCCGACCTGCGGGTCCGCGGGGTGTTGCCGACCCTGTTCGACGCCCGGACCGCGCACGGCCGCGCCGTTCTCGTGGACATCTCCGCCCGGTACGTGGTCACGGTGCTCCAGCCGCCCATAGCGCGGTCGGTCCGGTTCGCCGAGGCGCCGGGTTCCGGGCGCTCGATCCTCACGACGGCGAGGCGTTCCAGGGGCGCGGAGGCATATCGGTCACATGCCCGGGCGCTCGTGGAGGCGGAGTCCGCCGCGGGTGCGCCGCAAGGGGCTCGGCCACGTCCGGGTGCGCATGAACGCCAGGAGGAGGGCGGCCCGGACGCCGGGGCCCGGGTGTCACCGCCGGCACCGCCGGCACTGCCGGCACTGCCGGCCAGATCACCGGCACGGCCGCCGGCTGTGACACCGGTGGTGGCGACCGCGGTGTCCCAGGTCGCGAGCCGATGAACTCCCGCCGGGGAGCGGACGCCGCGTCCGCTGGCTTCGACCGGTTGCGGCCGCGCAGCGCGCAGCCTCCGCCGGCGACCCTCGAGCGGTCCGTCACCCCCATAACGGTCGGCCGTGACGTCCATGGCAAGCGGGTCCTCTACAGCGGGGTCAGGCCGGTCGGGCCGGTGGCGAGTGGCCTGGACGTGCTGTGCTCCCGCTGTGGACAGACGACTACGATCCGGCCGCGCGGGGCGGTCGCCCTGTTGACCCCCAGCGTGCACGTTCCGCTGCCACGGCTGCGCTACCGGTCACTGTTGCGGTGCCCGGCATGCCAGCGGATCACCTGGGTACGCATCCGGCTGCGGGTTCGCGCATCCTCCCGATCTTGATGGCGATCGGGTCAGGCTGACTCGGCCTGACGCTCGATCCGGTTGTCCAGCCCGCCGGGCAGGTTCGCGTCCGCGGTCGGTGAGCCGACGGAACGACTGCGATCGTCACGACGACGACGGCGTCGGCGGGGACCTGGGTCGTTCACCACGGCATCATCCGCACCGGAGTCCGGCCCACCAGAACCATGATCCACCATGTCGGGATCGGCCACTGTCGGGCGGAGCGGAGCAGGCTCCAGGAACAGAGCGGTCGTGCTGACCGCCGGTCGTATCCGCTCGACAAGTCCGGACGGCTGCGGTTCGGTCACGAACAGCCCGCCACCCGGTGCACCGGGCAGTTCCACGGACGCCGCCGGCTGTGGGGCTGGATGCCCCGGGTCCGCATGCGCGGGGGTTGCCGGTTCCGCGCCTGTGAGCTCGGCGGAGGCGACCGTGGGAACCGCGGCCACCGCAGCGACCGCCGCACCGCCTCCACGGGTGCGGCGCCGGGTCCGGGTCGTGCGGGCGGCGGGGGGCCGACTGGCCGACGCCTGGGTGCATGCGGCGTCCGACCGGCCGTCAGCCCGACGCGGCCGGCGGCGCGTACCGCGACCGGTCTCCCCGAGGTCCTCGACCTGCTCGGCGGCAAGCCCGGCCCGGGTGCGGGACGCCTGCGGCAGCACCCCACGGGCATCCACGGGGATCGCCAGGGCTTCGAACAGGTGCGGGGAGGTGGAGTAGGTCTCGATCGGCGTGTCGAAGGAAAGACCCAGGGCCTGGTTGACCAGGGTCCACCGTGACATATCGTCCCAGTCGACGAAGGTCACCGCCACGCCGCTGCCGCCGGCCCGGCCGGTGCGGCCGATGCGGTGCAGGTAGACGTTCTCGTCCTCGGGGCACTGGTAGTTGACCACGTGGGTCACCCCGCCGATGTCGATGCCACGGGCGGCGACGTCGGTGGCGACCAGCACATCGATCTTGCCTGATCGGAACGCCCGCAGTGCCTGTTCCCGCTGGCCCTGGCCGATGTCCCCGTGGACGGCCGCGGCAGCGAAACCACGCTGCGTCAGGTCGTCGGCGATCTTGTCGGCCGTGCGTCGCGTCCGGACGAACACGATGGCCAGGCCCCGGCCCTCGGCCTGCAGGACCCGGGCCAGCACTTCGATCTTGTCTAGCGCGTGCGCGCGAAAGACGTGCTGGCTGATGTCCGGCACCGTGCGGCCCTCGCTGGGGTGTTCCGCGGTGACATGGACCGGCCGCCGCATGAACCGGCGGGCCAGTGAGATCACCGGCGGTGGCATCGTTGCGGAGAACAGCAGTGTCTGGTGGATGTCCGGAATCTGGGCGAGGATGCGCTCGACGTCCGGGAGGAAGCCGAGGTCAAGCATCTCGTCGGCCTCGTCGAGAACGAGCATGCGTACCGCCGTCAGCACGAGAGCGTTCTGGCGGGCCAGGTCGAGCAGCCTGCCGGGGGTGCCGACGACGATGTCCACGCCGGCGCGCAGGCTTGCCAGCTGCGGCTCGTAGGCGCGGCCGCCGTAGACCGAGAGCACCCGCAGGCCGCGGCCCGAGCCGGCGCGGTCGATGTCGGCGGTGACCTGCAGGCACAGCTCACGGGTGGGAACGACCACGAGTGCCTGGGGTTGCCCGTCGGCGCCTTCGCCGCGGCTGGTCACCCGCTGCGCGAGCGGGATGCCGAAAGCGAGTGTCTTGCCGGTGCCGGTGCGGGCCTGGCCGATGATGTCGGACCCGGCCAGCGCCAGCGGGAGCGTCAGTTCCTGGATGGGAAAGGGGGAGATGATGCCCTTGGCGCGCAGAGCCTCAACGATCTCTTCGCGAACACCGAGGTCGGCGAAGCCGGACGCCGGTGTCGTGGCCGGCGCTGTTGGGGCCCCCGTCTCGCCGGTGTCCGGGTGCCCCGTGGGATCCGTGGGGTCATCGTGTCTGTGTGTTGTGGTTTCGGCTGAAACGGACAGCGGGATACTCCTGGTCTGTTAGAGGGCCGGAGACGGCACGATCATCTTTCTCCCGTGCCGCCGAAGGCCCAGGTCCCCGAGTCGCTATGAGCGGGATCCGACGCTGCACCCGCTCACGACATGTACCGGCGGGGTCCGCTGACCCGGAGTGGGGCGACGCCCGCGCGGGCCGGAAGTGGTCTTGGCAGCTCCCGGCTAATGATAAGGATAACCTGTGGGCTGCTCTCTGAGACATGTTCCGACACGATGACCTTCGGCAGGGTGGTGCGGCCCATTCCGTCAGATGCCGCAAGTGCCTGCGCCGTAAGGCGTTCCGGCCTGCTTCCGGTCGGGGTATATCGGGGCAGTTCACGTGTGGACGATGTTGAGGTGATCCGATATGACGGACAGTACGGGTACCGACCGGGTCGGCTTTCCGGCGCCGTCGACTGACAGGGGCAGCTCCGCTCGCGGCCTCGACCTGGAGAGCCAAAGGTGGCGCGATCATGATTCTTTCGCGCACCGTGACGTCCAGGCCCGCGACGCTGCCCGCACGGCCGCGCCGGACATCGCCGTCGTGGATCTGCTGGGGCTGCTGGCGTTCGGCGAACTGACCGCGTTCGAGCGGCTTGCCACGGACGCGCGGATGGCTCCCACGCTGACCGACAAGATTGCCTTGGCCGGCATTGCCGCTGCCGAATTTGCGCACTTCGAGGCGGTCCGCGCTCATCTGGTGCGGACAGGGGTCGATCCGGTGAAGGCCATGGAGCCGTTCGTGTCGCCGCTGACGAACTTCCACAACCTCACCGCGCCTGCCGACTGGCTGGAAAGCCTGGTCAAGGTGTATGTCGGGGACAACATCGCCGCGGACTTCTACCGCGAGATCGCCGCTGTGCTCGCCCCTGACGTCCGTGCGCTGGTTCTCGATGTCCTTGCCGACACCGGCCACGCCGCGTTCGCCGTAGAACGTGTCCGGGCGGCTACCGAGGCCGATCCGACCGTGGCGGGCCGGCTTGCGCTGTGGGCCCGGCGGCTGATGGGAGAGGCACTGACCGAGGCGCAGCGGGTCGCGGTGGACCGCAGTGCGCTCACCGGCCTGCTGGACGGGATGGGCGATCTGACGGCGTTGGCGGAGCTGTTCAACCGGATCACCCTTGCGCACACGGCGCGGATGGAGGCGCTCGGCCTGTCGACCTGATCATGTGGCCGGGCCGGGCCGGGTCGGGTGGCCGGGGTCCGACCGCTCGCGCCCAGGGCCGGGTGGACCCACGAACCCACAGGTTGGGCAGGCCCGTCCGGACGGGTCCCGCCGGGCCGTCCCCGCTCGCGCATTCTTCGCGCGTCCTTTGCGCGTTGCACGAG
>NZ_CAAAFT010000082.1:0-5882 GCF_900634765.1 Candidatus Protofrankia californiensis
GCGCGTCCTTTGCGCGTTGCACGAGCGGGGACGGCGCGAGCGGGGGACGGATGGCCGCGAGCCGGACAGTCCTTCTCAGGCGCTGTCGACTATCGCGTCCTGCCGCCGGAGGCCCAGGTCCCCCAGGTCCCCCAGGGTCACTCGGAGCGCGTCAGAGCGCGCCGAAGCCGACCCGGCGCGTCTCGGCTTCGGCAATCTCGACGTAGGCCAGTTTTCCGACCGGGATGACGACCCGCCGGCCCTTCTCGTCCACGAGCGTGAGCAGTCCCAGATCCGACCTGATCGCGTCGGTAACCGCCTGGGCCACGTCATCCGGTGACTGGCCGCTCTCAATGACCAGTTCGCGCCCGACGTTCTGGATGCCGATCTTGACCTCCACTAGCGATGACCTCCACGTTCGTCAGGTGTGCCGTCCAGGTTCCTTGCGACTTCCGGCGGCGGGAGAAGAGCGAGGGTCTCGCCGTCTTCGGCCGGCTAGGTCACCATAGGGCCTGCGGCGCAGGGTGTGGGACGCGGCCGGGTCATGTTCGCTGGAGGCGTCAGCCATCGGCCGGGACGCCGGCCAGGCCGCCGGTCAGCCGTCGATCGACCTGGCGCGTGCGTGAGCGGCGTCGGTGGTGGCTGGATCGCTGCTCGTTCTCGGCGCCGCGGCGCCACCGCTGGCGGTTTCTCGTACCGGTTCCGGTTCTCGCGCCGGTGTCGGGTCGGCACCGCCGGCGGTGCGGCGTGGGTAGCCGGCCAGTCCCCGCCAGGCCAACTCGACCATGGTTGCGATGGCCTGTTCTTTCGCAACCGCCCCGCCGGTGACCAGCCACCAGCGGGCGCCGGTCTCGGCAAGGCCTACCAGCCCGATCGAGAGCAGTTCGGCCTCGGCCGGGCCGACGCCGGTGTCCGCGGCGATGACGTCGGCGATGGCGTTGGCGCACTCGGTGAAACTGTTCTCCACCCGTTTGCGGACGGCGGGCTCGCTGCGCAGGTCGGACTCGAGAACGAGCTGGTAGGCGCCGCTGGGGTCGTCGACGAAGTCGAAGTAGGCCGCGATCGACCGCGCGATCCGGGTATGATTGTCGGTGGTGGACGCAAGTGCCCGCTGGACGCTGGAGACGAGGGCGTGGGCCTGCTCGTCCAGCAACGCCAGGTAGAGCTCGAGCTTTCCGGGAAAGTGCTGGTAGAGGACGGGTTTACTGACGCCCGCGCGTTCGGCGATCTCATCCATCGCGGTAGCGTGGTAACCCTGGGCAACGAAAACCTCGCGGGCCGCTCCCAGGAGCTGGAAGCGGCGTGCGGTTCGTGGCAGTCGGGCGGTCTTGCCTGAACGCGGTTGCGGCGCGGCCGGCTCGGCGCTCACCGGCGCACCTCCTTCGATCGGTCGAGCCTCGGTGCTGGCCCGACGGATGCCCGTGCCGGGCGCTGCGTCCGTCCGGGACCCGACCTGTGGTGCTTTATCATGCTATGTCAACATAAGGTGAACACGCAGGATGCGTGTATCTGGCGGTGGCGAACCCACTGGTGGCTCACCGTACCTTTCCTACCCGATCTCGTCCTGCCTGATCCCAGCATGCCTACAGGGCCAAAGGCGGCGCGATCATGTTTTTCCCGCGCCGGACATACCAGCACCGGCGGGCTGCGCCGAGCGAGCCCGCCGTCACCGTTCGCTCAGAGCGCACTCGGGGAGCTCACTTCGGGCTCACCTGAGGGAGGCCCGCTTCACCGGTACTCGTCCTCGTCGACGTCCACGATGATTCGCTGCTCCGCGGCGTCGTACTCGTCGACCTCCAGCGACGACGGCCACGGTGCCGCCAGCGGCAGCGGATCGTGCGCCAAGACCTCACGAGCCTGCTCCGCGGCGTCCGCGTCGGGCACGTCGGGACGGTCGAGAACGTCATGCACGTCGAACGGAAGATCCGTCGGTGAGCTCATGGCTTTCTCCTGTCAGCGCCTACGGACTGTGGTCCTCTGTACTCTTGTGTTGGCCCTACCGCCGTTTTGGAACCTTCCACCTATGCGCCGGGCGTACCTGCCAAAGAGGCAAAAAGATCGCCGTGTTCTTCGACTCGGTCCGGCCCGTCGCTCACCATGAATACCAGCTCATCCGGCTGCGGGCAGGCAACGGCCCCGTCGTGAGGTGACCGGGGTGGAAGCGGTCGGGTGTGGCCCCGCACGCGGGGCGCGGACCCACGCCGTGGTCTTCGCGGGGTGATTCCGGGACCGGTCGACGATCGTCTGGTCTGCGCGCGCAGTCCTGGGCATGTTCGCGACGATCGGCTCCGCAGGCCCCCGGACGACGGCGTTCGACCAGCGGGCCGGGGTTCCTGCCGGATCCGGGAGGTCGGGAAGCTGATCCGGGAAGTCCGGAAACCGGTCCGGAAGATCCGGAGGACCGGGGAGGCGGCGGCGGGACCAGCGCCCGGTCGGCTGCCCGGACGGCCTCCGTCCGGTGTGCGTACGCCCGCACTTCGTTCGTCTTTTGTGCTCACATCGCTTCCGTACCCTCAGGCAGTGGGAGACCATTGATGGAAGAGTGTGTTTGCCGGACGCGAACTGCGGCTCGTCGGGCCGTACTCGCCGGGGCGGACACCTGATCCGGTGATGTCGCCGATGCGATGTCGCCGATCGGGACAGCCCTTGAACATGCTCCAACTCACAGTAAGGGGCGGGCATGCGGTCGATCTGGAAAGGCGCGATCTCCTTCGGTCTCGTCCGGATTCCGGTCAGGCTCTATTCGGCCACCGAAGATCGGGATGTCTCCTTCCACCAGGTCAGACGATGGGACGGGTCCCGCATCCGCTACAAGCGGGTGGCGGCGGCGGACGGCGCCGAGGTGCCCTACTCGGAGATCGCCAAGGGATACGAGCTGCCGTCCGGGGAGACCGTCGTGCTCACCGACGACGACTTCGCGAACCTGCCGCTGCCCACCTCCCACACGATCGACGTGCTGGAGTTCGTTCCGCTGGCGCAGGTCGACCCGATCTACTTCGCCAAGAGCTACTACGTCGAGCCCGACCGGACCGGGGTCAGGTCGTACGTACTCCTGCGCGACGCGCTCGCGCGCTCCGGTCGCGTCGCGCTCGTCAAGATCGCCCTGCGTCAGCGGGAGCAGCTCGCGACCCTCCGGATACGCGGCGGGGTGCTCGTCCTGTCGACGATGGTCTGGCCGGATGAGGTACGCCGTCCCGACTTCCCGTTCCTGGGCGACAAGGTGGACGTCGGTCCGCAGGAACTGGTCATGGCGCAGACGTTGATCGAAACGTTGTCCGACGACTTCGACCCGAGCCCCTACACCGACGGCTACCGCCAGGCCCTGCAGGCCCTCATCGACGCGAAGGCGTCCGGCGAGAAGGTGATGGCCCCGCCGGTCGAGAGTGAGACGGCCACCCCTACGGACGATCTGGTGGTCGTCCTCGCCGCGAGTGTGGCGGAGGCCCACCGCAACCGGCAGCCGGCCGGCGCCGGTCGGGATGCCGGCTCGGATCCGGATGCTGCCGGTCCGGATGGCGCGGGTCCCAACGGCAACGGCAACGGCCAGCAGGGCGCGCGGACCGCGAAGGGATCCGGCGGACCCAGGGCCAGGACGGCAAGCCGCAGGTAGACGGGTAGGGGCGCAGGCTGCGGGTGGACGTGCGCAGCGGAAACCGGACTATGGAGCGGAAGCTTCAGGTCGTGTGCGGCGTTGTCGACGTCAGCCCCATGTCCGGGCCTGTTGTGCTCATGTCGCCGGTGTCCGCTTCCGTCGGCGGATCGCCGACGAGAGTGTGCCCTCCCTGCGAGGATGGGGACGACAAGGTAGCCGGACGTACGGATGCCAGCGTTGTAACCGCGAGGAGAGATCGTGTCCCTGCCGCCCCTGGTCGAGCCAGCGGCCGACCTGACCATCGACGAGGTCCGCCGGTACTCCCGGCATCTGATCATTCCAGATGTCGCCATGGACGGCCAGAAGCGGCTGAAGAACGCGAAGGTGCTGGCCGTCGGCGCCGGCGGGCTCGGCTCGCCGACCCTGCTCTATCTGGCCGCGGCCGGGGTGGGGACGCTCGGCATCGTCGAGTTCGACACCGTGGACGAGTCCAACCTGCAGCGCCAGATCATCCACGGGCAGTCCGACGTCGGGCGATCCAAGGCGGAGTCGGCCCGCGACGCCATCCGTGAGGTCAACCCGTACGTCAACGTCGTCCTGCACGAGACCCGGCTGGACACCTCGAACGTCACGGAGATCTTCAGCCAGTATGACCTGATCGTGGACGGGACGGACAACTTCGCCACCCGCTACCTGGTCAACGATGCCTGCGTGCTGCTCGGCAAGCCGTACGTGTGGGGGTCGATCTACCGGTTCGACGGGCAGGCGAGCGTGTTCTGGGCCGAACACGGCCCGTGCTACCGCTGCCTCTATCCGGAGCCGCCTCCGCCCGGCATGGTGCCGTCATGCGCCGAGGGCGGCGTGCTCGGCGTGCTGTGCGCGTCGATCGGGTCGATCCAGACCACCGAGGCGATCAAGTTGCTGACCGGGATCGGTGAGCCGCTGGTCGGGCGGCTGATGGTCTACGACGCCCTGGAGATGAGCTACCGCGCCATCAAGGTCCGCAAGGACCCGGAGTGCCGGCTGTGCGGCAAGAACCCGACCATCACCGAGCTGATCGACTACGAGGCGTTCTGCGGGGTCGTCTCGGACGAGGCTCAGCAGGCCGCGGCCGGTGCGACGATCCTGGCCACCGAGCTCAAGGACTGGCTCGACCGGGGTGAGCCGATCGAGCTGGTCGACGTCAGGGAACCGGCGGAGTGGGAGATCGTGCGTATCCCGGGGGCGCGTCTGATCCCCAAGGGTGAGCTGCCGGCACATCTGTCCGAGCTGCCGCTGGACCGCCGGGTCGTCCTCTACTGCAAGAGCGGTGTGCGCTCGGCCGAGGCGCTGGCAACGCTGAAGGGGGCGGGATTCTCCTCGGCGGTGCACGTCCAGGGTGGAGTGACCGCCTGGGCGACCCAGGTCGACAGGTCCCTGCCCGTCTACTGACGGGCTGGTCTGCCGAGACCGGACTGGTCCGCTGGAGGTACTGTCCGCCGGAGGTGCGCCACCGGAAGTACCTCAGGGACCGGCCCGACCGAAAGCCGGTGGAGGTTGGACGGGGAGTGGACGCGCAGCGGGCCGAACGGCGGCACGAGCCGCCGCTGAGCGTGTCCGCGGGACTGGCCACCCGCATCAGCGTCGGTGGCAGACCGAGCCCGTACGCGATGACCGTCCTCGAGGCGGTCACGCGCATTCCCCGCGGCAAGGTGATGACCTACGGTGATGTCGCCGAGTATGTGGGTGCGGGCACCGGCCGGACGGTCGGCGCCGTGCTCAGCCGGCACGGGCATGACGACGATGTGCCCTGGCACCGGGTGATCCGCTCTACCGGCGAACCGAACCCCACGGCCCCGGTCGAGGCACTGCGGCGGCTCGCCGCCGACGGCACGGCGCTGCGCCCCGGTGGGGAGCGGGTGGATCTGGCCGTGGCCCGCTGGGACGGCCGGACGGCCGGTTGACGGCGCGTTCTTGTTGACGGCACGCCCTGGTTGGCGGCGCGCTCGACCTGCCCGCCTACTTGCCCGACCACCCCGACCCCGACCCCGGTCCCGAGACGGCGGAGGACGCCATATGGCTGGCTGACGGCGTACTCCACCCGTCCGTCCGACCTGCAGCCGTAACGGCTGGTTCGTCCGGTTCCGCCAGCGGGGTCGGGTTCTGTCGGTGGGGCGTGGTGTGCTCTACGCCGTGACAGTTCACCAGGACGCCGCCGGGGTCGCCGGGGCGGTCGCGACCGCGGGCAGCCCCCCGGCCTACCGGCTCGTGCGGACCCCTCCGCCGCCGGTACGACCGCCCGTCCTCGATGCCGACCAGCGCCGGGTGGTCG
>NZ_CAAAFT010000083.1:0-6323 GCF_900634765.1 Candidatus Protofrankia californiensis
GAGCACAGCAGCTCACCCAGGCGCCGGCCGGGGCCGCGGTGCCGGCGGCGTCGGCGGAACTGCTCCGGCAGGCGGTCGTGGATCCCGACCGGACCCTGCTGATGGTGGAGGAACACCTCGCCCGCCCGGCCCGGCGCCTGGGTGAGCTGCTGTGCTCCGCGCGTGCGGTGCGGGCCGCCGGTGGCACGGCCGAGGACGTCCTGTGGGTGTTGTGGTCCGGTAGTGACTGGCCGGCGCGGCTGGAACGCGCCTCGGCCGCCGGGGGAGCCGCCGGCCGGGCGGCCGACCGCGACCTCGACGCCGTGGTCGCGCTGTTCGCAGCCGTCGGCCGGGCCAGCGACCGGCACGGGCCGGGTACCGGCATCGGGCCGGTGCTCGACGAGCTGGAACAGCAGCAGATCGTCGGTGACGTTCTCGCCGAGCGCCCGGCGCGTCCGGACGTGGTCCGGCTGCTGACCGGCCATCGCAGCAAGGGCCTGGAATGGGATCTGGTAGTCGTCTGCGGCGTCCAGGACGGGGAGTGGCCGGATCTGCGGACCCGGTACTCGCTGCTGGAGTCCGAACGGCTGGAACGCCCCGAGCTCGGCGGCGTGCGGGAGCCGGTGACCCGGACCGAACTGCTCGCGGACGAACGCCGGCTGTTCTACGTGGCGCTGACCCGGGCACGGCGGCGTCTCGTCGTGACCGCGGTCGACTCCGCCGAGGACCAGGGGATGAGCCCGAGCCGGTTCTTCCACGAGCTGACCGACGCCGAGCGGCTCGGCGTGTCGGTGACGCGGGGGCGTTCCCGCCCGGCGCGTCCGCTCACGCTGCCGTCGGCGGTCGCGACGCTGCGCCGGGCCGCGGTCGACCCGGAGTCGACGCCGGCCATGCGCCAGGCGGCTTCGGTCCGGCTCGCGCGTCTCGCGGCCGCCCTCGACGATGCCGGCCGGCCGCTCGTCTCGGCGGCTCGTCCCGGCCGCTGGTGGGGGCTGGTCGAGGTGACCTCCGGCGAGGTACCGGTGGTCGCGGCGGACGCTCCCATCCGGCTGTCGGGATCGTCGTTGTCGGCTCTCGCGACGTGCCCGATGCGCTGGTTCCTCGAGCATGAAGCGCATGCGCAGGGCGTCAGCAACACCGAGATGGGTTTCGGCAAGGTCGTGCACGCGCTGGCCGACGAGGTGGCCACCGGGCGGACCCCGCCTGATCTGGACGAGCTCGACGTCCGGTTGGACCGGGTGTGGCGTCATCTCGGCTATGAGGCGCCGTGGCGTTCCGAGCAGCAGCGTGTGGCGGCGCGCCAGGCCCTGGCCCGGTTCCTGGTGTGGCACACCGCAGCCCGCGGGCGGCGGCTGGTGGCCAGCGAGGTCCCGTTCTCCTGCGACCTGGCGGTGGGCGGACGGACGGTCAGATTGCGCGGCTTCATCGACCGTATCGAGCTGGACGACGCCGGCCGGGTACACGTGGTCGACTTCAAGACCGGTCGCACGGCGCCGTCCGCCGCGGACGTGGTCCGGCATCCGCAGCTGGGCACCTACCAGCTGGCCGTCCGCGCCGCGGCGGTGGCGCCCCACGGGCAGGGAGCCGGCGCCGAGCCCGGCGGAGCGGAACTGGTGCACCTGCGCCTGGACGCCGGGCCGGACCCGACGCCGGACGTCCCGGGGCCGGATGCTCCGGGGGCTGGTGTCCCGGGCCCCGGAGCCCCGGCAGGGCGGCGGCCGGTCCGGGCGCCCAAGATCCAGCGGCAGGAGGCGCTGCCGCCGGATGGCCTCACCTGGGTGGACGATCTTCTGGTGGACGCGGTCGAGTGCATCGCCGCGGAGCGGTTCCCGCCGCGTCCCGGCGCGGACTGTCCGATGTGCGCGTTCCGTCGCTGCTGTCCGGCCCAGGACGACGGACGACAGGTGATCACATGACCGTGGATGCGACGTCCCGGCCGGCCGATGGCAGCCCCCGTCCCGGTAACGGCCCCTGCCCCGGGGGTAGCCCACGCGCCGGGGGTAGCTCGCCGGCCCCGGAGGACCTGCGTGACCTGCTCGGTGTGCCGTTCACCAGCGAGCAGATCGCCGCGGCAACGGCTCCGCTGGAGCCCGGGGTGATCGTTGCCGGTGCAGGTTCGGGCAAGACGTCGGTGATGGCCGCGCGGGTGGTCTGGTTGGTCGCGACCGGCCAGGTGGCGCCCGGGGACGTGCTCGGGCTCACCTTCACCACCAAGGCCGCCGGTGAGCTGACCGACCGGATCCGCCGGGGTCTGGCGAAGGCAGGCGCGGCCGGCAGCGCCGGCGATTCCGAGGACGACCGTCCCGACCAGCAGGGAAGCGACCCGGTCGGCGGCCGGGTGGTCGGCGCTCCCCAGCCCGGTCCGGGCGGGGATGCGGACGGCGAACCGATCGTGTCCACCTACCACTCGTTCGCGAAACGGCTGATCACGGACCACGCGCTGCGGCTCGGTATCGAACCGGGGTTCCGGCTGCTCGCCGACGCGACCCGCTTCCAGCTCGCCGGCCGGGTGTTGCGCCGTCACCGCGGACCGGCCGAGGCGTTGACCCGTCCGCTGTCGATGCTCACCGGCGATCTCGTCTCGCTCGATGCGGAGCTGAGCGAGCATCTCGTCGACCCGGACACCCTCGCCGGTTTCGACCTGGGCTGGCTGGCGGAGATCGAAACCGCGATCGTTGCCGGACGGTGCGCTGCGCGCAACAAGGGCCATGTCGAGGCGCTCGGCCGGATGGCCCTGGTTGCCCGCTCCCGTCGGGAGCTCGCCGCCATCGTGGCGGAGTACCGGGAGGCCAAACGGGAGCTGGAGGTCATCGACTTCGGTGACCTGGTCACGCTCGCCGTCCGGCTGGCGGACAGCGTGCCCGAGGTCGGCGCGCTGGAGCGTTCCCGGGCCAGGGTCGTGCTCCTGGACGAATATCAGGACACGTCCGTGGCGCAGCGGCGGATGCTCGCCGGCCTGTTCGGCGGGGGCCATCCGGTGACCGCCGTCGGTGACCCCTGCCAGGCGATCTACGGCTGGCGTGGGGCGTCGGTGGCAAACCTCGACGGGTTCCCGCTGCACTTCCGCCGTAGTGACGGTGAGCCGGCGCGGGTGTACGAGCTGACGGTCAACCAGCGCAGCGGCGGCCGGCTGCTGAGCCTGGCGAACATGGTCGCGGCGGCGTTGCGGACCCGCCACCGCGTCGCGCAGCTGCGTCCCCGGCCGGACGTTGCCGAGCACGGTGCGACGGTGGTGGCATTGCATCCGACCTGGGCGGGCGAGGTCCGCTGGGTCGCGGCGACGCTGCGGGAGATCGTCGATGCCGGGCGGGCCAGGCCGGGGGAGTGCGCTGTGCTGGTGCGTGCACGCTCCGACGTACCCGCGCTGTACGCGGCCCTGCTGGCCGAGGGACTGCCGGTGGAGGTCGTCGGGCTCGGCGGTCTGCTGAGCCTGCCGGAGGTCGCCGACGTCATCGCGACCCTGGAGGTGCTGGACGACCCCACCGCCAACGCCGCGCTGATGCGGCTGCTGACCGGTCCGCGGGTGCGCCTGGACCGCCGGGACCTTGCGGCGCTGGGACGCGCGGCGCGTGCGGCCGTCCGGGTCGGGGTGGACCGCGGCGCCGTCCTCGACCGTCAGGTACCCGATCAGCAGATATCTGACCAGCGGATACCCGACCGGCAGGCACTCCACCGACCCGAGCTCCACCGACCCGAGCTCCACCGGCCCGAGCTCGATCGGCAGGTGCCCCGACAGCCACAGAGCCCCGCCGGCCACGGCGGCGTCGGCCCGGCCGACCCGCTCGACGAGGCCGTGACCGGGATCGACCCCTGCGACGTGGTCGCGCTCGCCGACGTGCTCGACGACCCGGGCGGTGAGGTCTCGCCCGCCGGCCGGGCGCGGCTGCGGATGCTCGGCGGGGAACTGCGCCATCTGCGCTCACATGTCGACGAGCCGCTGCTGGACGTCATCCACCGCGTTGTCGAGGTCACCGGGCTGGACGTGGAACTGGTCGCGAGCCCCGAGGCGGTCACGGCTCGCAGCCGCGACAACCTCGCCACCTTCGTCGACGTCGCGGCGAACTTCGAGGGCCTGGACAACGACGGCTCGGTCCGCGCGTTCCTGGCGTTCCTGCGGGCCGCACAGGAGCATGAGCGTGGCCTGGACGCGACCAGCCCATCCGGCGCGGACGCCGTCCAGCTCATGACCGTCCACAAGTCCAAGGGGCTGGAGTGGGAGGTCGTGGCCGTGCCGAACCTCAGCCGGAAGGTCTTCCCGATCACGACGGTCCGGTCGAAGTGGACCACGGCGGCGTCGGTGCTCCCGACGCCGCTGCGTGGGGACGCCGACGATCTGCCGGTGCTGCGTGGCCACGACAAGGCCGCGCTCGCTGACTTCGCCGAGGAGTGCGACGCCTACCTGGAGCGGGAGGAACGCCGTCTCGGCTATGTCGCGTTCACCCGGGCGAAGTCGCTGCTGCTGGGCAGCGGGCACTGGTGGGGGCCGTCGCAGCGCCGGCCACGCGGGCCGTCGGCGTTCCTCGACGAGCTGTACGATCATGCCTGCGCCGGGCACGGCCGGGTTGCGCTGTGGGCGGGGCGTCCGCCCGAGGACGAGACGAACCCGCAGCTTGCGGGCATGGACGACCTGGACTGGCCGCTGCCGTACGAGCCGGCTGCCTTTGCTCGCCGGTGCGCAGCCGCGGAGCAGGTCACCGGGTACCTGACCGCGCTCACCTCGGGTCGTCGGCTACCCGACGACGATCGTGAGCAGATGAGCCCGGGGGAACGGCAGACGCTCGCCGAGCTGGACGCCGACGTCGAGTTGCTGCTGGCGGAGGCGCGCCGGGCACGGCGGGTCACCCGTGAGGTGGAGCTGCCCCGCGCACTCACTGCGTCCCAGGTGGTGCGGCTGCGGGCCGACCCGGCGGGGCTGGCCCGTGACCTCGCCCGTCCGATGCCGCGGCGTCCGGTGCCGCAGGCACGCCGGGGTACGGCGTTCCACTCCTGGGTGGAGGGGATGTTCGAGCAGACCCCGTTGCTCGATTTCGAGGACCTACCGGGAGCGGTGGACGAGGGCGCCGATGATGCGGATGCCGCGGCGCTGCGGGAGGCGTTCCTGGCCAGCCCGTACGGCCGGCGCTGCCCGTTCGTGGTGGAGGCGCCGTTCGAGCTGCTGATCGGGGGCCGGGCGGTTCGGGGCCGGATCGACGCGGTGTACGACCTCGGCGATGGCCGGTGGGAGGTGGTGGACTGGAAGACCGGCCGCCACCAGGCGGACGCGGTGCAGCTCGCGGTCTACCGGCTGGCGTGGGCGCGGTTGCGCGGGGTCGCTCTGGATGCGGTGGACGCGGCGTTTCTCTACGTCACCTCCGGTGAGGTCGTCCGTCCGGGGCTGCTGTCCGAGCCCGAACTCGAAGCCCTCCTCGCCGATTCGTGATCGGCTTCCTGCCTCCCGACCGACCTCGTGCCCGCTGACTCCTGACCTCTTTGACTCGTCGGCTGGCGGTGGCTGAGGCATGCCGGCCATGGGAGGCAGCCGCGAGACGGGCCGGAGTCGTCATCGCCGCTGGCGATGACACCCTATTATCGTCAAGCTAAGCCTCTTCGCCCATACGCCGGAGCTCGCCCGCTTCCAGTCGATCAATCCGCCCAGTCGGCCGCTGAGCACCATGTCGGAGCACGGGCGGGAGGACATATTGTTCCGCGTTGCCCTGGCCCTGATGAACGATAACCACAAATGATGGCAGCAGTGAAGATTGATCTATTAGTTTTCATCCCAGGCCCCAAGTATCAAGGCGGCCTTACACCTGAATATGCAGATATCGGCATAATTCGATCACAGTGACGGAGCCCCTTTCAGGTCACCGACTCCATCGATGATCAAGAAGTGTGGCGCGGCATTTGGGGTGCTCCACAACGTAGTCACGTAGGCCGGCGCGGACATCGTCATGCTCCCACGCGGCCTGGATCGGGAAGTGTTGCACATAGGTCAACGTATTCGCTCAGATCGTATTCACTCCGGCGGCTGAAGGCCGATAGAACTTGCACGTCCTCAATCTTCAATCACCGCGGTCGGACGTACGACACGGCGCTCGGATGACCTTAGAAGGGTGGCGGGCCGAGGTTCGGGACGCTGCCCGGCCGGGTTCGGCCCGCCGCTGGATCGTGGTTGCCGGTCCCGGCGTCAGGCTCGCCCACCCCCATCCCCGGTCCTGCTCCCGGTCCTGGTTCTGCTGTTGGTGCGGGGGTGGTCATTGACGTTCCCTTGCAGTGGCCCGGGGAGCGGGCCTCCGGCAGCGCAAGAACCGCGCCGCCGTGGGCCTTGCAGGCTGGATGCGGCCTGCCTGCCGGCCGGCCCGGAC
>NZ_CAAAFT010000084.1:0-5389 GCF_900634765.1 Candidatus Protofrankia californiensis
GTCTGTGGGCTATCCGGGGGCGGGTAGCGCGCGCAGGGTGGTCAGGGCCTGGACGGCCAGGTGAGCCCACGGGTGGTGGGTGGACAGGTGCAGCACGGTCTGTCGGGCGTGGCGGGCGAGCCGTCCAGCGATGGTGAACAGCCTGTGCCGCAGCCGTTTCGGTTCCCACCGTCGGGCGGTGTGACCGGCCAGGGCGAGCATCGCCGTCCAGGCAAGGAGGTCGAGGGCGAGACAGACCAGAGCGCACCAGATCTGGTTCTGTGCGAAGTCGTGCAGAGGCAGGTTGGCAAGCCCGGTGTCCTTCGCGCCGCGGATGCGGTCCTCGCAGCGGGCTCGGCGGCGGTGGCGTAACTCGAGGTCGGCGAGCTGCCCGCGGCGGCTGTTCGTCGCGAACGCGGTGCACCGGTTGCCCTCAGGGTCAGTGATCCGCAGCTGCGCGCCGGGATGCGGGCGTTCCTTGCGCACGATCACCCGCATGCCCGCGGGCCAGCCGGACAGGTCCATCAGCCCCGTCAGCTCGGCGACCCACGCACCCGGTCTGGGCTTGCCGTCGGCGTCGTAGGCCGGTGTCCACGCCTTCGCCGGGACCTTCACGATCAGGTCTGCGGCGTTGTCGGGCAGGGTGAACCCGACCGAGTAGGACAACCTGCGGCGGTGCAGCCAGGCGGTGAACGCGTGCGTGCCGCCGCCGCTGTCGGTCCGGATCAGCACGGACCTGCCACGTCGCAGCCGTTGCGGCAGCTGGGCCAGGGCCGCGGTCGCCACAGCGACATGGTCGATGGCCGTGTTCGAGCCCGCGTTACCCGGGCGCAGCAGCACCGCCAACGGTTCCCCGGACCCCTCCGGCCCGTGGTCGGCGAACGCCCACAACGGATGGAACCCGTATCCGCGTTTGTTCTCTGAACTTGATCTTCAGGGTGTTGTTCGGGTCGGGATGCCGAGGTCGACGGATGCTCGGGGGGTCGCGATCTGGTCGAGCTGGACGAGTTTGGCGCGGGCGCCGGCGAGGCTGATCTGGAGGCCCTCGACTTCGCCGAGCCATCCTTCGTGGCGGGCTTCGTCGATCCGGAGGATCAGGTTGTCGCGGACGTCGAGGAGGCGTTGGCGTTGCGCCGAGTCCAGGCGCAGGAGCGGGCAGCGTAGGCAGGAGTGTTCGTGGATGCAGGGGGTGGCGTAGGAGCGGCCGCAGGTGCCGAGGGAGACCTTGCGGTGTTCGAAGTGGCCGAGGAACTCCTGCCATTCGGTGTCGGTGGGTGCGCGATATTCCTCGCTGGGTCGCAGGGCGCGTCGTCGGGCGAGGAAAGCGCGATGGCCGTTGATCGCTTCTTCGGGGTAGACGGCCTTGTAGCCCATCGTGGTGTTGATGTCGCGGTGTCCGGCGACGAGCTGGGCGATGTGCGGCGGCATGCCGTGCAGGACGGCGTCGGTGATGAAGATGCGCCGGAAGTCGTGGGGGGTGAACCGCGGCGGGCGGGCTGCCGGGTTCGGGGCGGCGGTGCCGGGGGTCGTGGTGGACGGTGTGTCGGGTAGGGAGCCGCAGATCCAGTCCCGGATCGTTCCGGAGGGGATCGCGCGGTGCTCCATGCCGATCTGGCGTTGGAACAGCAGCGGCATCGGCGGGTTCCAGACCCGCTCGTGGGAGTCGTAGGAGGCCACGCAGGCGACGGCGCCGCCGGGTTGTCGGATCCGGTGGATGACGGCGGCCAGGACGTCGGCCAGTTCGGGGCTGACGACCAGCAGCCGTTCGGTGTCGGTCTTGGACGGGGCGATCTGCACCAGCGGGATCAGCTCGGTGCTGGCCGGCGGGGTGTACTGGACGAGGCTGTGGTGGCTGAGCTCGGTCAGTTCCTCGACCCGGATCCCGGTGTGCCGCAGCGTTTCGATCGCTGCCCAGGTCCAGAACGCCCGGTCTTCTTCCCCGGACAGGTCGCGGCGTGCCCGGGTCGTCGGGTCCTCGGTCCAGACCTTGGCCCTGGACCCTGTTCGGGCCGGGGCGCGGTGCAGGACCTCGCCGCCGTAGCCGAACGGCTCGCCGTGGCCGACGGTCTCGGCGGCGGCCAGCCGCTGCGCGGCGGCGCGGGCCTGGGCCTGGACGCGGGCCACCAGGGCGGGCAGCGCGGGCAGGCGCTCCCGGGTCCGCTGGTCGATCCGGGACTTGCGGCGACGCAGCTCCTTGGACCGGCCCAGGTCCTCCCGGCGGATCGGGCACGGGGCCGCCCACGGTCCCCACCGGGCGGGTTCTTCCATCGCCCACTGGGCGATGTCCAGGTAGAAGGCGCGGACCTGGCCGAGCTGGGCCCGCCCGTCGGACCGCGGCAGCCGGGTCTCGACGGTCTGTCCGTGGGCGTCGACGCCGTGGGTGGTCTTGACCAGGACGCGCTGTTTCCAGGCCGCGGCCACCTCCGGTGCCAGGTGCAACGAGCTGATCCCGGGATGGTGTAGTTCCAGGTCGCGCCAGAACAGCCGTCCCAGGGTCAGGGCCAGCGACCGCAGGGTGGTGTGGTCCAGGGCTGGGGCGCGCTCGAGGAGATAGTCGTGCAGCACCGCCAGGACGGGGGCGCACTCGATGCCGTAGAGGTCGAGCATCTGGCCGGGGCTGAGCTGGCCCTGGGTGGCGAAGGCCCGCAGGGTGGCGGGGGCGTCGCCGAACACGCCCATCGCGTGCAGCACGCCGTAGAGGCCGCGGCCCTGGTTGGCGCGCCGCGTCCCGCCGACCTGCAGCAGCGCGAGTTCCAGGCAGTCCCCGACGGTGATGTCATGGATCAGGCCGCCCTTGGCCGCCACGATCGTCGCCGCTCGGCGTAGCACCGACTTGGCCAGACTCGATCCGGCGCCCGAGGCGGCGCAGCGGGCGGACAGCTCGGCGAAGCCGTCCGGGTCACGGACCCGGGCCAGGTCGGTGGCCAGCCAGTGCGGGGCGATCGGGGTCAGCAGCCAGCCCAGGCTGGGACGGATCACATCGGCGCCGATCAGCAGGAGCAGGCTGCGACGCAGGTTGCTGGTTACCGACACCGACGACCCATATCGCTGGCTGCCGGACTGGAGACGGCCGATCGACGGCCGCCACCAGTCGGCGTTGCCCAGCTCGTCGGCGCCACTGGCCATCCACCGATGCTGCCACGCCGGCCCCGGCTGCTCGGCGAGCCAGTCGACGATCGACACCACCCCCCGCAGGCGCCGGGCCCTCGTCTCCGGGTCCGTGAACGGCGGCGCCAGCACCCGGGCCACCAGCAGGTCACGGTCGATGCAGCTGCCCGGCCAGGACGACGGAACCTGCCGGGGCGGGTAACGGCGATGCAGCCGCCGCATGTCCGGCCCGGCCACGCCGGCCATCCCGGACGGGCCGAGCGCCGGCCGGCCCGCCACGGCCGCCGCCGTCGGGGCCGGGGTCATGACGCCGGCCTGTCGAACAACGCCGCCAGCGACTCGGCGCGATACCCGCCGCCAGGACGTCCCGCGTCCGCGGCCGTCGGCCGAGCGCCGTCAACCAGCGCCTCGCCGGCCTGACGCCGCTGGTGGTGCGCGAGCACCTCGGTGATGACCTCACTCGGCGCCGGCGTCAGATACAGCTGCGTGGTCGACAGGTGCGCGTGGCCCAAAACCCACTGGACGTCACACAATGGCAGCCGCGGATCCCGCGCCATCCGGTAGGCGGCCGTATGCCGAAGATCGTGCAGGGACCAGTTTGCCCCGAGCGCCTCGTTCGCCCGGCGAAACATCGCCCGGGCGGCGTGATACGTCAACGGCCGCGGCGTCCCGCGGCTGGTCCACCACAGCGGGTCGTCGGCCCCGGCCGGCACCGACCGACCCAGCGCGCACTGGTAGAGCCGCAGCCAGACGAACGCATCCGCGCAGGCCGGCAACTGCTGCACCGCCCGGGAGCCCTTCCGCACCACCGTGATCAGCTGCTGTCCCGGATCGACGTCCCCGCCCCGGGCACCCAGCAGCTCCGCCGCCCGCGCCCCGGTCGACACCCAGAACGCCACCAGCGCCCGGTCCCGGTCCGACCGCAGCAGGGCGAAGATCTGGTTGAACCGCTCGTCCGGGATCCGCCGCGGGACCCGCTGCGCCAGCCGAGGCCGGTACCGGCCCGAACGTTCCTTCCCGAACGGCTCCATCGGGTTGTGATGGGCATGCGCGCGGCCACCCGCCCGCTCCCGGACCAGCGGGAACGGGTTGATGATCGGACCGGTCCCTGCCTCGAGGTGGAACGCGTAGAAACCCCGCAGCACCGTCTCGCTGTGCGCCAGCGTCGACACCGCGTACCTACCACCCGGGGAACGTTTCCCGGTCACCGGGTTCGCCACCCCCACCGGCCGCCTCACCACCCCGGCCCGCCGCGGCTTGTCCACCAGCGCCAACCACCGGGAGAAGTCACGGGCCTCGCCACGCGTCGCCTGGTCCCACGGCACGCCGATCGCCCACAGGAACCGGAACCAGCGAAGAAGATCCAGCGCATACGACCGCTGCGTCGCCGCCGTCCGTCCCGACGCTTGCAGCTCGCCCAGGAACCCCGACACACACGCCACGACCTGACCGCCCGGGTCGACCAGCCGGTACGGCTCCCAGATCACCTCGGTCACGACAACCGAGCCGACGCTGTCCGCCACCAGCGTGACAAGGTCACACCGTTCGACACTCTCGCCATCAGCCACAGCCCGGACACTGCCAGGACCAGAACCCGATCAGCGCTCCGACCTGCGGTAACACCCCCGTAGTTCAGTCAACGGTTAAACGTCGCCGCAGCCTTCTCCTTGTCCGAGTGCGCTGTGACCAGCGTGGCGTCCAGATCGAGGATCAGCGGATCGTCGGCCGAGACGGCGCTGTCAGGCGCGTGGACGCCAGCCGCCGTCCACGCCCGGGCGCGCGCCGCGGCCCGAGCCCGCCCGATCGCGGCCAGGACCGTGTCGACATCGGTGGCGAGCCGGTCGACCATCCGGGACACCGTCGGGTCCGAGGCGACCAGCCCATAGACCTCCGGCTCGGCGCGCAGCACCGCGACGTCGGCCAGACAGTCCCCGCCCAACGCCAGCGACACCGCCAGATCACACAGCACCTTGCCCGGATCATGCGTGGCGGTCGGTGCCATCCACGGGGTGAGCGCCACCGACAGCGCCCGGTCCAGGCCAGTCGCACGGACGGTCTCGACCAGCAACACTCCACCCGCCATCGACACCACCCCACGACCAGCGGCGTCCACACGAACAGACGGGTACACGACGGTAGGCTTCACCGCGAAGGTGCTCCTCGGTTGGTACGGACAAGGCCCTAGACAAGCCCAATCCTCCCAGTTCAGGAGCACTTTCCTATTCCCGGCACACCCAACAGACGATCAGCGGTGAAAGCAGCAGGCTAGGAGTGCCCTGAAGATCTTGGTTTTCTGGGGTCG
>NZ_CAAAFT010000085.1:0-6343 GCF_900634765.1 Candidatus Protofrankia californiensis
CCTGGGCCCGGCGTGTCGGGCCGGAAACACCGATCTTGAAACAGTCCCGGTCGAGGCCAACGTCACCACCGGCCAGAAATGGGTGCTGCTCTATGTGAGGCGGTGGCTTGCCGCCCCGCTGCGGCTGCCCGACGGGACCCTGGCAAGGCGGGATCGCGGGACCCCGCAGGGGTCGGCGATATCACCCGTGCTCGCCAACCTGTTCATGCATTACGCGTTCGATCTGTTCCTGGTCCGGAAGTTCCCGGGTGTGCAGTTCGAGCGGTATGCGGACGACGCGATTGTGCACTGCGCGTCGGAACGGGAGGCCCGCGTGGTGCTGGCCGCGCTTGCCAGCCGGATGGCCGAGGTCGGGCTGCGGTTACACCCGACCAAGACCAAAATTGTGTACTGCAAGGACGACAGGCGGCGTGGTTCGTACGAGCACACCTCGTTCACGTTCCTGGGGTACACCTTCCGGCCCAGGGGAGCCAGGAGAGCCGACGGGACGATGTTCGTGGGCTTCCAGCCCGCGGTCAGCCCCGAGGCGCTGGGGAAGATGAGCCAGCGGGTCCGCCGATGGCGGATCCACACGCGTGTCAGGCACGACCTGAGCGAGCTCGCCGCGCTGATCAACCCGGTCGTGGCGGGCTGGATGAACTACTACGGCCGGTTCTACCGGTCGCGGATGTCCTCCCTCCTGCAACGCATCAACACCTACCTGATGCGGTGGGCTGGCAAGAGGTACAGACGGCTTCGTCCGTTCAGGCGGTTCAGGGCATGGTGGACCGGGCTCCTCGATCGAGAGCCCGGACTGTTCGCGCACTGGGCCTGGGCATCCATGCCGACCGGATCACGGTGAGAAGAGCGGAGTGAACCGAGAGGTTCACGCTCCGTTCTGTGGGAGCCCGGGGGTGCGATCCCCCGGGCCACCCGACCAGGCCTCGACGCTGCCTCTCCGGAGGCGTTCGAGTTGCTGCAGGTAACGGTCGACGATCGGCCGCGGCCGATCCGCCGGAGCGCGCGCTCCGGCGGCCAACTCTTTACGGTGCATACGGGCGGCCGTGAGCCGGAACCCACCGAGGGCACCAGGATCTCCTACACCTACCGGGCGCTCGTCCAGCAGCACGGCCATGTGCTGTATCTCGATTTCGACATGCCGGCCAAGGGCGTGGAGGTCGAGCTGGCCTACGGCGACTGCGGCATCCGGCACGTCAACGTGCTCGACTTCATCGCTGGCGCCCAGCCCACCCGGGTGTCGCGCAGCCCGAAGGACGTCACGCCGCCGACGGTCGGCGTGCGCTTCGACGGGTGGGTCTTCCCGAAGAGCGGGGTGGCGTTCGCGTGGGTGTTGGAGCGGGAGATGGCGGCCCTGCCACGCGCCACGTCCCGATAGTGGTCACCGAAACTCGCAGCGCGGTCGAGCGCTGGCCATGAGACTGCTTTCCTCTTGTTGTCCCGGGTCAGGCCGGTATTTCCGTCGCCCTCGCGATGACCTCGGCGATCTCCGCTGCGATCTCTTCCAGCGTGCTGTCGGTGGTGCTGCGAGCGAGCTTGTCGGCCAACGATGGGCTCTGGGCCATGACTTCAGCCTTTGTAATCTTGTGCCAGAGCGGCAAAAGCACCTGCGAGCCGTCGACACTGCGAATGACCAGGCCATCGAGCTCGTACTGCGTCCAGTTTTTGGCGAAGAAATCGGTCGAGAGCACCACAACGCCGAACGCGCTGCGGGCGATGCCCTGATCGATCTTACGACGCAAGCTGTCGCCTATCCTGAGCTCGAATTCGTCGTACCAGACCCGTAGGCCAAGTTCTTGGAGCGCGTATGCAAGTGGGCGCACGACGTCGTTTTTGTCTTCGGAGGCATGCGAGATAAAGACATCCCATTCTTTGGGGATGAGGTTGTCGTCGGCATGGTTGACCGCGGCGACCGAGTCAGCCAGGCGGTCCAGCGGAGCCACGGTTCGTTCCCGCAGCGCAGGCAGCCTGCCGGGCAACACTTGTACGCCGGCCCGACCACGGCCAGCGAAGCCACCGTAATCGATGACGACGTACCAGTGGCCGCTGCGGGGGATCTGGAGACGGATCGGTGAGCGGGTGGCGTGGCCGCCGTAGCCCGTGGCGCGGCGACCTGCCTTGAGCGAACGGAAGTTGGAGCTGTCAAACAGTCGGACGTTGGCAGCGTTCCCGCTCAGAGTGATCTGGACAATGGCGCCACTCGGCTGTTGGCCGAGATCCCAGTAGTTGAACTGCACAGTCGATGCTCCATGCCGACGAGTCTTGGCCGCACCGGTTGTGCCGCCGCTTCCATCAGGAGTAGCACACGACACCGACAGATCTGCGAAGCAGAGATGCGCTCAAACCCCTGGATCACGTAACCCAACAGTTCTCCCAGCATCTGGTGATCATGCTCGTGGCGTCATCCGGTGCTCGTGATCTACGCTGGATCGCAATGGCAGGCACGCCACTCCTCCCACGGGACCTCGCCGTCGGCGTCCTCCGCTGACAAGCGTCACCAGCGTCGCCGCCGCCCCGAACGACCCCTGACGCCCTCACGACCTGCTGACCACGACTTTGCCGAGGCCCTGCTGGCAACCCACAGCCGCATGCACGCCTCGACCTCACCTTTTTACCGCAGGCAGAACTTGCCGGCCATGGCTTTCCGGCAAGAGCAACCCATTCCAGGCCACTACCTGGTGACAAACTATTGACAGGATGACAAACCAGCGGCGGACAGGCCGAATTCTTCCGGTGGATGTCATTCGCCGGTCAGATAGCAGGACCCGAACAATCATCTGTCTAGCGGACGGTTGACAGGCTCATTTCCCCGCCTCGAAGAGGAGAGCCGTGTTCCGTTCCCTTGCCCTGTCGCGCCGCCGCTGGGCACTCCTGACCAGCGCGGCACTGACCGCCGTCGCGCTGGCGGTGCTGACGACTCCGGCGTCGGCCACCCCACCCAACATCCCGAGTAAGTCAACTGCGCAAGCCGAGCTCAACGCGCTGACCGTGGCCGCCGAGGGCAGCATGACCGGCTACTCGCGGGACCTGTTCCCGCACTGGATCACTATTTCCGGCAGCTGCAACACCCGGGAAACTGTCCTCAAGCGCGACGGCGCAAACGTCATCGTCGACGGGGCCTGCTACCCAACCTCCGGCTCCTGGTACAGCCCGTATGACGGCGCCACCTGGTACAACCCGGCCGACATCGATATCGACCACGTGGTGCCCCTCGCCGAAGCCTGGCGGTCTGGGGCCAGCAGCTGGACCACCAGCAAACGTCAGAGTTTTGCTAACGACTTGAGCTACCCGCAGCTCATCGCGGTCACCGACAACGTCAACCAGGCCAAGGGCGACCAGGACCCCTCCACCTGGCAGCCGCCGCTCTCCGGCTACCGGTGCACCTACTCGAAAATGTGGATCAGGTCCAAGTATCATTGGGGCCTGAAACTCCAGGCGAGTGAGAAGTCCGCCCTGCAGAGTATGCTCAACACCTGCTCCTCATGACCAGACCATGACAAGTTCATGAATGAACTCCAGTCCCCATTCACCGCCCCACCGGACGGGGTGTGGACCGACGAGGTCGGCACGATCACCGGCGCGCTCGAACTGCGCACGATCTGCACCGACGGAGAGGTCGTCGCGCGGGTGCGCTACGCCGGAGCCCTGGACTGGTACACCCTCACCGGCGGCCGGACCCGATTGCACGACCCGCGCGATCATCAGGCGGTACACGAGCTCCTGGTGAACGTGCTCCACCGCCCCCACGGCTGAACGACCCCGATCATCGAGCAACGCCCACGCCCTCGCCTGGTTCCCCGCATACCGGGGAACCAGGCGAGCCCGAAGGGCGAAGAGATTCCTCACCTCGCCGACGGAGACCCGGAACCGGTAAATGGGCAGGGCATCGACGCATCCACTCGCCATGCCTGACCAAGGACCCTGCGGATGCAACAGACCCCGTCAAAGAATGATCTGCCGCGGATGGCCGATCTCCCTGCCGCCGCTCACCGCCTCCACCCGGCCCAGCGGGTCGGCCTCGGCAACCGAGCCGAACGACAGCCGGGTCAGCTCCTCGATCCGCCGCACCGGGACCTGGTAGGTCTTGTAGGCGCCGTAGGCGAAGGCTTCCGGCGCGACCTCCAGACCGTCGAGCAGGCTTTCCTGGCTGAGCAGGTAGGCGGTGGCCGACAGCCCGCCGCCGTCCTTGACCATCACGGCGACCTTCCAGAACTGCCGGGGCAGCTGCACCCCCCGGTAGGGCTCGTCGTCCGGGCTGAGGACCGGGCCGGTGAACACGCTGACCTTCAGGTCGCGGTTGTCGGCGCTCTCCAGGACGTAGTCCTCCAGCCCCGCCCAGGTGGTCTGGTTCTGGTTGAAGTCGGCGTGCTGCGGGGTGCAGTTGGTGAAGTGGAACGTGTCATCGTTGGCCAGCTTGGCGGCCACCCGGGAGGCCCCCCAGGCCGGGTCGAGCCGGCGGACGAGGTGGCCGCGGTCCAGCGGATTGTCGCGGTAGACCCCCTCCCCGGTCTGCTCGTCGGCTGGCACCCGCGGGTCGAACGACCAGCGGTCCGACTCCCGGCGCAGCCGGAAACTAGCATTGCCGTCGATGTTGACCGCGGTGAAGAACGCCAGCCGCCGCTGTCGGTTGAGCACGACGCTGAAGTGATGGTAGGGCAGGACATAGGCCGGGTCACCGTTGGCGGCGAGCCGGTTGACCGCCGCCAACGGCACCAGATCGGCATGCAGGGTCGGGAGCGGCGCCCGATGCCCATCGCCGAGGAAGTCCGGATCGTAGCCGCGCCGGCTGGCGTAGTCCGGGTCGATTCGGATCGCCTCCCCGGCCGCCACCGGCTGGCCGGGGCTGATCAGGTCGGCGCGCAGCCGGATGTCGAAGGGGACCGTCAGCGCCACGGACTGCCGCGCACTGCCGGCGGGCGGTGGTGCCACCGGTTCGGCGGGCCGGGGAGCCGGCAGCCCGGCCTGGGTGGTCTGGTTGGTGAACAGCCGGTCGAGCAGTGTCTGCTGGGCCGGGGGAAGGTGTTGGGCGCGCAGGAACGCGGCCAGCCGGCTGACCCGGATGCCCTCGTTGATGGTGCCGCCGAGTTCGCCGTCTGCGGGTGCCGGGACACCGGCGTGGTGCAGGGCGACGATCTCCCACTGGTCGTTGAAGACCGGGGAGCCGGATGAGCCGGGTTCGGTGTCGGTCTCGTAGTGCAGGAACCGGTCGAGGAGGTCCACGATCCGGTTTTCCCGCAACGCGACCTGTTTCTTTTCGCCCTGCGGGTGCTGAATGATCGTGACGAAGTCCCCGATGATGGCTTTGCCCTCGGCCTCGACCAGCCGGTTGTACCCGAACGTGGCGAGCTGCGCCGGGGTTGCCTGCACCGCGATCAGGGCGCAGTCCAGGTTCGTGTCGGCGAGGAAGAACCGCTGCGGGGCCAGCGCGAAGCCCTGCAGCGGCAGCGGCCGGCCGTCGACCCCGTCCTGGTAGTCGAACTCGACGCTGCTGGATGCCGCGGTGTCGGCGTCGGGCAGAACGTGCTGGTTGGTCAGCAGCAGGTCTGGGGAGACCAGCGAGCCGGTGCCGTAGCCGATCAGCCGGCCCCGGCTGTCGCGGATGTTGATCCGGCCCACGGCCCGGGCGGCGGCCACGCCGCCTTCCAGATAGCCCACGCCGAGGAGGTCGTTGACCTGGATGATCCGTTCGAGGATCGCACCGGCCGCGGCCACCGCGGCTGGTTCCCCGGTGGCGATTGCCGCCGGGTTGACCGGCCGGACATCCGGGTGGTAGCGGCTGAGCCGGTCGATCCGGGAGGCGACCCGTGCCGGTTCGTCGGCGCGGGCGATCCCGCCCGGCTGGCGCAGGGTGTCGATGGTCCCGCGGCGTTGTCCGGTCCGCCTTGCCACCCGCGTGGCGACGGCCTCCCGCTGCTCGGGAGTTACAGTCCCGACCGGATCCATGACGATCTCCCCCTTGGCGTTCCGAACGCGGCCGTTGGCGGGGTCGGCAGCCCTGGGTCTGTCAGCGCCCGCCCGGTTCTTTCACAGTGTGACCGGTTGGCGGCGGGAGGCAGCAGCTACCCTACGAAACCCGTGGGCCGGGTACCAGACAGCCCCTGTCGTGGCTGATGGCAAGCGACCCGGCCGCCCGTCGCTGGAGGGTGGGCGGCGACGGTGAAAGTGCATTGCGCGACCCGCAGCCGCTGCGGGGCCTGACAGAAGTCGACAAAGGCCGAGCCCACGCTCCGCACTGGACCGGCCACCGCGTACCGTGTGCTTCCTTGCAGATGATTGTGACGCACCGCCACGAACCACCACCTATCATCGTGGCAGCCACTGCCCGGACCGTAGGGACGTAGTGGTT
>NZ_CAAAFT010000086.1:0-2276 GCF_900634765.1 Candidatus Protofrankia californiensis
GGTGGGTGCCACGTTCGGCGCCTACACGGCCGGGGAACAGACCCTGGCGGCCGATCTGCTTTCCTGCTTCGGACCCGGCGTGCTCGTGTTGGCCGACCGTAACTTCCTGTCCCACCGGCTGGTCCGGGACGTGCTGGCAACCGGCGCGCACATCCTGTGGCGGGCCTCGGCGTCGTTCGCGTCGACACCGGTCCGGGTCCTGGCGGACGGCACCTACCTGGCCGAGCTCAGGCCCGCGCGGAAGCCCGACGGCCCACCGATCACGGTCCGGGTCGTCGAGTACACCGTGCACACCACCCCCGCCAGCGGCGGCACCGCATCCTGCTCGGAGCTGTTCTGCCTGGTCACCGACCTCCTCGACGTCACCGAGTACCCGGCGCTGGACCTGGCCTGCGCCTACCCGGACCGGTGGGGATGCGAGACCGTGATCGGCCACCACAAGACCGACATGGGCGAAGGTCAGCCCGTCCTGCGCAGCAAGGACCCCGAAGGCGTCGCGCAGGAGATGTGGGCGCTGTTCGCGGTCTACCAGGCGATCCACCAGCTCGTCGGCGCCGCCGTCGACGCCGCCGGCATCCCCCCAGGCAGGATCAGCTTCCGCCACGCCCTGGCCGCCGCGACCGACACGATCACGGCGGGCTTTCCCCCCTCACCAGCGTGACCTGGCACTGGCCACCTTCCTCCTCAAGATCCTGCGACCCACGACGTTCGTCCGGGACCGCCCCGACCGCGCCAGCCCCCGCAAGACCAAGAAAGCCGGCGACTTCCCCGCCCGCCGGCCCGACGAACCCAGCGTGGTCAACGTCACCCGACGCATCGAACTCCACTGCCTCGACCGACCACGATCGCCTTAAAGCAGCGCCATTGGGCCGAGAACCTGCTTCCAGGTCACCGTCCAGCGCGGCGACGGCAGGAAACCATTGGTCGCACGTTTCGGTGGTGTCCCGCTGCACCGACAGCGCACCGCAGCCCTCACCGATCAAGCGCCGACGCTGGGCACCGTCCGCGGAAACGAGCTGATCCACCGGCTCCTCGCGGGCGGCTGCGAGATATGCGGAGCAACGGACAACGTGGAAGTTCACCATGTCCGCCACCTCGCAGATCTCAACAAACCAGGACGACGCGAGAGACCGGCCTGGGTCCGACTCATGGCGATGCGGCGGCGCAAGACCCTCGTGGTCTGCCGTCCCTGCCACGAGGCGATCCACGCCGGACGGCCAACCACGCAACCTACGGCACAACCACTGGAGAGCGATATGCACTGAAAGGCGCACATATCGTTCGGCGGGAGGCCGACGGAAAAGGACCCGCCCCACGCGGGCACCTCGTCGGCGGCCTACCCGACTCTACGAGGGGCCGGGGGTGCGATTCCCCCGGCCTACTCACCGGTGCCTGGTGGTCAAAGGTACCGAAGCCGATGCCGAAGCCTTGCGAGAGGAGATCGCGGAGGTCTTGTCCACGATGGGTTTGCGCCTGTCGCGGGAGAAGACTCTGATCACCCACATCGATGACGGCCTTGACTTTCTCGGGTGGCGCATCCAGCGCCACCGGAAGAGAGGCACGCGCGAGTACTACGTCTACTCCTACCCGGCTAAGAAGTCCGTCAAGGCGGTCACGGCCAAGGTGAAGACGCTGTGCCGCGAGGTCGAGGTGAACCAGCCTCTCGACGATCTGATACGCAGGCTCAACCCTGCGTTGAGGGGCTGGTGCGCCTATTTCCGGCCCGGGGTGTCGTCGGTAACCTTCGCCTACCTGAACCATTACGTGTTCGAGACGGTATGGCGATGGATACGCCGGAAACACCGCCGGTCCACCTGGAAGGAACTGCGCCGCCGCTACTGCGGCGGCGGATGGTGGCCTACAGGCCAGAACGGGGAACTGTTTAATCCGGAAAAGGTGAGCACCACACGCTACCGGTACCGGGGATCAGTCATCCCCTCTCCCTGGCCTGCGGCTGCCTGACGAGCACGTACGAGCCACAGCGGGACTTGTGGAGCGCCCGGTGCCTTGAAAGCGGCCCGGGAAAACGGACCGGCCGAAAGGTCGGAACCGCGTCCCGGGCCGACTTCACCGACCCGTGACTGCCGAAGTAGTCGCATTCATCGATGAACACAAGGACGTGGCCGGGGTCGAGCCGATCTGCGAAGTCTTGCAGTTCGCCCCGTCCACCTACTACGCCGCAAAAAGCAGGCCGGTGTCGGCCCGGTCTGTGCGCGACGCCGAGCTCAAAGAACAGATCGCCCGCGTGTACAAGGAGAATTACGAGGTGTACGGGG
>NZ_CAAAFT010000087.1:0-820 GCF_900634765.1 Candidatus Protofrankia californiensis
CGGCGGCCGTGTCCGTGGGCGCGGCCGCGGTTGTGGGTGGGGGATGGTCGAGATCCTCCCAGGGCTCGGGCACGGTGCGGTAGACCCGGCCGGTCGGGCCGGTCCAGGCCGTCACCCCGCCCGTGGCCCGCCGTACCGTCCATCCGCCCTCATGTTTGGCGCGGTGGTGCCGCCGGCAGACCGTGAGCAGGTTCTCTTCCATGGTCGGCCCGCCGTCGGTGTAGGGCCGGACATGGTCCAGGTCGCAGAACCGGGCGGGTTTCCGACAGCCGGGAAACCGACAGGTCCGATCCCGGGCGTGGACCAGCCGGGCCAGCCCCGGGGCGGGGAACCGCCGGCCGACGTCCACGACCCGGCCGTCTACCGGGTCGGTCAGGATCCGCCGCCAGGTCGCCTCCTGGGCCAGCGCGCGGGCGGCGGCGGCGGGGATCGGCCCGTACCCGGCGAGTTCCCCGGGGCTGTCGGTCACCCCGGCCAGGGTGGCGGCGGGGACGAGCACACCGATCTCCACCTGCATGTCGGCACCGTGGTCGCGGCCGAGGAGGACGTCGACGAGGACGTCGGCGCGACGTTCGTCCCTGTCCCGGGGCTCGTCCGGGGTGGCGGCGCGGCGGGCCAACAGGTCGAGGCGCTGGTAGGCGGCCTGCGCGTCCGCTGCCGGTAGCAGCGCCCACAGCTCGGCCATCCCGTCCTCCACCGGCCGGACCCGGACCTGCCGCTCCTGGCGGGCCTGGGTGTGGCGGCGGACAGCGCCGTCGGGGTCGACGGCGAGGACGGCGAGGACGGCGAGGACGGCGAGGACGGCGAGGACGGCGAGGAC
>NZ_CAAAFT010000087.1:1193-1677 GCF_900634765.1 Candidatus Protofrankia californiensis
GTGGCTGGTCCGCCCGCCGCGGGCCAGGACTTTCTGTTCCACGGCGGCGGCTTGGGCGGCGGACAGGGCGGTGGTGGCCTCGACGGTGGCGCGGAGGCGGCCCAGGTCGATGGTGCCGGTGGCCAACGCGGCCAGGGTGGCGGGGGAGCCGGCCGACCGCGGTCACGGCCAGGTGGAGTCCGGCTGCGGCCGTGGCCGGGGATAGGTGGAGTTCGGCGGCGATCTCCTCGGCGGCGAAACCCGCCCCGGCCGGACCGTCCGACCCCGGTGCGTCCGGGGCCGGTGGGGTGTGTCGCAGGGCGGCGAACCGGGCCTGCGCACGGATGAGCAGCGCCTCCAGCCCGGCGATGTGCCGGTGGACCGCGGCCATCACCGTCAGGCAGCCATCCGCGTCGCAGGCTGTGAGCGGGGGCAGGCCGGCGGACACGCAGCAGCCCACCCCCACACCGGCCGCGGCCGGTGGGAGCGGCCGTGACAGTGGCAG
>NZ_CAAAFT010000087.1:1702-9377 GCF_900634765.1 Candidatus Protofrankia californiensis
CCGCTGGATCGGCCCCCCCACCGGCCGCGGCCGGAGCGGCCGTGACAGTGGCAGCGGTCGGAGTAGCCGCGGTGCTGTCACCACCGGTACCGCCCTCGGCGGTGCCAGCGCTGGTAGCGGGCACAGGGGTGCTGCCGACAGGCCGCGCGGATGGGCGGGTGCCGGCGGCCGGATCGGAGACACCCACCTCGGGTTCGAACATGTGTACGAGTCTAGTCGCTTATCCGGACATTTCCACCACCGGCGATGGGCCATTCTCCCCACCCCCACACATGCGCGCTCCGGCCTCGATGTTTCATGACTGAACATCAAAAACGTTGCGACCTACGATGACGGCCTGCTGAGCCTGTACCAAAAAAGTGCACACACAAAAACGGACATTTTGTCCATCGGTGCAGTTCAGCACATCCTCGCTAGTGGAAGGCTCGGCGTTCATGAAACACCGAGGTCGAGTCGCGCGCAGTCGGCATCTGTGGGTGATTTCCTATGGCCGCCGTGCATGCGCCTGGTCCGGTGGCATCCGTGCGAGGCTGCGGCGGCCCGCGTTTCCTCGCTGGCGGGGCTTCGTCGCCGACCCCGGATGAGGTAGCTGCGCGCACCCCACAGCCGGATGCTCGGACTGCGGTCGATCTTTGGTGTGCGCAACGGTGACATCGACGGCATCCCGCAGGCTTTCGACCTGCCACCGGTTTTCGACGAAGGTGGATTCATGGCCAACCCGCAGTCGGAAAATCGTCGCCGCCGGCCCCCTGGAGATCTCTTCCCGCTCTGCGAACGTCAGCTCCTGGCCCCGCACCCAAGCCCTCTGATCAGCAGACAGCTCTTCTACCAGAGCTGACGCACCGACAGCTTGAGGCCGCTCTGCTATAACGACCGTCTGTTCCCTCACTTTCGTGATTCGAATGGTATTTGATCATGAATTTTTGATCGATTTCGGAACGGATCTGCGCTACCTGACCGACGCTCTGGCGGCTGCGGCTGCCCGATGGCCATCTCGCACGGTTGCACGGTTGTCCCGCGCGTCACGCCTGCGCGGGACGGTGGTTAGCCGATACCGATCGCCCTGCGTACCTGATCCAGCGCGGGTACCGCTCGCTTGCGCGCCTTTTCCGCCCCCGCGGCCAGGAGCGCGTCCAGTTCGCTGCCCGGTGCCATCAGGGCGTCGTAACGTTCGCGTAGCGGGCCGAGCTGCGTGTTGAGGATGTCGAACAGCTGGTTTTTCAGCTCGCCCCAACCCATGCCACCGGCCTGCAGGCGTTGCCGCGTGTCGGTGGTGATCTCCGGGGGTGCAAACTGCTCCAGGATCTGGAAGACGTTGGAGTTGTCCGGGTCCTTGGGGTCCTCCACCGGAGTGGAATCGGTCGGAATGCGGCGCACGAGCTTCTTCAGTTGCGACTCGCTGCAGAACAGGGGAATCGTGTTGTCGTACGACTTGCTCATCTTTCGACCGTCCAGGCCCGGGAGCGTGTGACCGGTTTCGGCTTCGGGGACGATCGCCTGTGGGACCTTGAGTTTGAAGCTGTCACCGTAGACATGGTTGAACGAGCCGGCAATGTCGGCGGCGATCTCCACGTGCTGCATCTGGTCACGCCCGACCGGCACCGCGTCGGTACCCATGATCAGGATGTCGACCGCCATGAGAACCGGGTAGTTGTACAACCCCATGTTGATCCCGGCGTCGAGGTCCGCCTTACCTGCTTCCTGGTTGCGGTCCCGGGCCGCCTTGTAGGCATGCGCCCGGTTCATCAGCCCCTTGCCGGTCATGCAACACAGGATCCAGGTAAGTTCCGGGATCTCGGGGATGTCCGACTGTCGGTAGAAAATCACTTGGTCCGGGTCGAGACCCGCGGCGATCCACGTTGCGGCCACCGAACGGGTGTAGTGTCGCAACAATTTCGGATCACGGACCGTGGTCAGCGCGTGGTAGTCCGCGATGAAGTACATCGCCTCGTACTCCTCGGCGAGCTTCAGCGCCGGCTTGATGGCGCCGACGTAGTTGCCGAGGTGCGGCTCGCCGGTCGGCTTGATTCCCGTCAGGGAAATCTTGGCTGGGGATGCGGACATCAACCTCACGTCTTCTCCGGACTGTGTTCAAAATACAGCTCGTAGTGAACATCGGCCTCGATGTTCGGTGCCAAATCGTGCGAGGTGAACACGAGTCCGTCGTTCGCACCGGCCGGGTGTGCCGTCATTCGTTCACTGTCGTCGACGGTTGCCAACTCCACGGTGTGCAGGTGCAACACGTCAAACAGGTACGGCATGTCGAAGAAGTCGCACGATTCCGATGCCGCCGGCTCGTCCGTCCGCAGCAGCCGTCCGGCTGGCGACGGGACGGGCGCGAACGCCGAACCAGCCAGCTTGGCAGGGTAGCTCAGGTGCGAGAGGGGATGGAAGATCGGCAGCATCGGTCAACCCTTCGACGCGGCTGACCTCACTTCGTGTGTGTGGCGCCACCAGCTACGGTCCGCAGAGGTACCGTTGCCGGACGGCACTGCAAGCCGATAAGCCCTGCGGTACGACTGGACAGACACGAATAACGAGCCTACCAGCAAGACGTATGGCGGGCATGTTGACGACCCCACTGTTCACCCTCGGCTCATGCCGAAGTACCTCATGCCGAAATGCGATGTCCCACCCTACTTCGCATGGCGGGGGAGCATGGCCCGGGTCGGGCGGACCTCAGGTCGGCGGCCGGAAAACGACGGGCAGGCTCCGCGGAGCGTGCAGGACGAGCCGTCCCACAATCCTGGCCAGAGCCACGGTAAATCCCCTTCGGGGATGTCGTGCTGACACCGCCTGGACGTCGGCTCGTAGCACACCGAACCGGATGAGTCCGCTGCTCAGGTCGATCAGGTCCGCGCGGCGAATCGCCTCCACCTCCACACCCCGGCCGATCTGACGGCGAAGTTCGTGGTGACGCGCCACCGCGTCGGCACACGACCGGATGCGCTCGGCCTGCCAGCCGCAGGACTCGAGCAGGCCGCGGGCCCGTTCGGCGCCGACCGTCACGTAGGCGGTCCTTCCGAGAGGCTCGAGAACGCCGATGTCGTGCATGAGCGCGGCGACCCGCAGCAGCTCTCGATCGGCGGTCGGTGCGAGCAACACGGCCAGCTCGTACACGCGTTCGCTATGGCGCTCGAGCGGCGTGCCGATGGCACCGGCCCGCTCGTGAAGCACTTGCAGCGCCAGCTCTCCTGCCGTGTTCATGCGACTCCTGACGTGCTCATGCGGCTGATTCAGCCATGTCGGCGCCCTCTGACACCTCTTTACGCGATCTGATGTCAGCCCCGACTCCGCGGGCATCGGACCGGGACGCACACCGCTCGGACCAGGACACAGTAGTCTTTCACCAGCCAAACGTGCATAGCACGCAAGCCGGGTGGTCTCGACGATCCCGCAGGATCGTCCCGGACGCGTCGGGGGTGGAACGGACATGCCGGATTCGGCCATTCTGGACGTGCCGATCGGTCTCATTCTGGTGTTCGCCATCGGGAGCGTGGCGGTCTCCCGCATCAACGAGGTCATCTTCGGGATCATGAGCTACCGCAGCCGGCAGCTCGAGGTCGAGCTGCGTCGACTTTTCGGCGACGCCCCGGTGGACCGGAGGGAGGACGCGACCGACGACGGCAGCCTGACCGCCAAGCTCCTCGACGGCCCGCTGCGCGGCCTGCGCTCGGGCGGCCAGGAGAACGCCGTGCCCGACATGAAGGATGCATCGGGGCCGATCGGGGTTTGGCGGCGGGCCCGGAATCTGCGCCTACCGTCCTACATCCCGTCCGTCGCCTTTGCCCGTGGTGTGCTCGACATGCTGGAACCGCCGGTGCGTGTCCTGCTCGACCGGATGGACACGGAGACGCTGTCCGATACCGCCCGCGGCGCCTACCGCGATGCGCACCATTCGCTCACCGACACGACGGCCGCGGCCCTGGCCGACGCTATTGCCGCGTCTCCGTCGGCGTCCGAGGAAAGTCGCAAACTTGCCACCTCGATAGTCGGGCTCGCCGGTCCGGAAGCCGTCAAGCCGTTATGGAAGGAACTCGACAAGCTGCCCAGGAACGCGCCCCTCCGGCTGGCGCTGACCGGCATAGTGACCCGCGCGGGCCACGACCGGGACCGGAGCGTCGCCGAACTCGCCGCCTGGTACGACGACACGATGGATCGGCTTTCCGGCTGGTACAAGCGGCGTGTCCAGCGTTTTCTCATCGTCTACGCGCTGCTGGTCACCCTGTTGCTGAATCTGGACGCGATCGCGCTCACCAACGCGCTGTGGGAGAACCGGTCGTTGCGTGCGGCCGTGGTCGAGGCCGCGGCCACCCAGGTGAACTCCTCCACCGTCAGCACGGGCACCGCTGCGACGAACAGTCCTGAGGACGCCGCGAACCAGGCGGTACAGGCCATCCGGGATGCCGGTGCGCTCCACCTGCCGCTGGGGTGGACCGGGGCCGGCTCCGACAGCGCGGACCCGCGGGCGGTTCCCGACGACGCCGGCGGCTGGGCCCTGAAAATACTCGGCTGGCTGTTCACCACGCTCGCGCTCTCCCTCGGCGCGCCGTTCTGGTTCGACCTGCTCGGCCGGCTGGTCAACATGCGTAGTACGGGACCGAAGCCCGTCCCCGTCGCCTGACCTTGCCGTTGCCGCTGCCGGCGACGAGCGAGCCGGGGCCGGGTCGGGGGAGGGGGTGGCGAGCCGGCCAGAGGTGCCCAGCCGACCAGGTGCCCGACCAGGGGGCGGTGAGGCGGCCGGGGGTCGGCCAGGTACCCAGCCGGGGCTAGCAGACCGGGTCAGGTGGTTGTCGCCGCCGGGGAATGCGGGGTGTCGGCCAGGCCGGCACGCAGGACGAGCTCGAGTTCGAAGCGAACGTCCGGGTCGTCCAGACTCTCCCCGAACAAGGTGCGCAACTGGCTGAGCCGGTAGCGGACCGTCTGCGGGTGCACCTGTAGCTCGGCGGCGATCCGGCCACGCTGTCCCCATAGCCGCAGCCACAGCAGCAGTGTTTCCGCCAGCCGGGTGCGGACCCGGGCGGGCAGCCCGTCCAGTGGGGCGAGCCGGTGACAGGCAAGGTCGGCGAGCAGCGCCGGATCCCGGGCGAACAGCAGCTCGGCAAGATGGTCGTCGGTGAACAGCGTCCCGCCGGGGCCGGCGAGCACACCCGGCAGCGTCCCGTGGTCACGGGCCTTGCGGGCGAACGCCGCCCTTGCCGCGCTCGCGGACGATTCCCGCCACGGGACGGCCGGGCCGACGATTGCGTCGAGACCCGCCAGAGCCCGCTCAAGCCAGCCCCGCCGGCCGGGCCCGGCCGGGTCGGCGACGAACACCCAGCTGTCCTCACCCTGGATAGTGCGGGGTGTGTCGGGCGGCAGAGCCAGGCAGCGGAGGCGGTGGTCGACGCGTTCGCGGGCCGACTCGCCCACGCATTCGGCATTGTCGGCGTCCTGACCGGTCCCTGCGGAGCCGGGGAGGAGAACCGCGGCAATGATCTCGGGCAGCCGGTAGGAGGCCGCCCGGGCGATTTGTTCGATCGTCGTCGGGCTACCCCCCGACAGCATCAACTCGCCGAGCCGGTCCCACAGGCGGCCGCGTTCGCTGGCTGCCTCGGACTGTTCCTGGGCGTAGCCCTCGGCGGTGGCGCCGGAGATCCGGTCGATGTAGGCGAACATCGTTTCGGCCAGTGACACCAGCCCGTCGGCGTCCAGCCCGCCGCGCCGTGCGGCCTCGGCAAGCCGACGCCAGGCGACCCGGGCACCCACCCGATAGGCGCCGAGAAGGGTGTCCAGTGAGCGTCCGGAGCGGAACTCGCCGCGTCCCAGCCGGACGTAGATCTCGCGACTGGCCGCGAGGTCGGGCGGTCCGCTGGAGTCGGTGTCGACCACCGTGAGGAAACGCAGCAGTGCTTCTTCGACGCCCTGACGGACGCCGCGGCCGAACGAACCTTCCAGCGGGCGTGCGTACGGTGGTACCTCACGCGCGATGGCCGCGATCAGATCGTCGCCGAGGGTCGTGAGCTCAAGTCTCAGGATGTCGGTAAGATCAGAAGGAAACTGTCCTCCTGGAACAGTTTTCACGGGTTGCACTCCACTTCGGACGGACTTCGGGCCGCCGAGGCGCTCCGATGAGCGTAATCCACCCTGATCGGCGGGGCGCCGCGAGGAGCCCGGGGACGGCGGCGAGATCTCGGCGAGGCCCCGGCCGGATTCGCCGGAAACGCCGGATCCCCACCGGCTCCGGATCCCGTCAGGAGCGGTCTTGTGGCGCGGATCATCGAGTACTCGGACCATGACAGGCCCGACCGCAGTAGCGTTGCCAACCGTGCCCCCTCGTACCGAGACGAATACGACCGCCGTCTTGTTGCCGGCGCCCTCCTACCCGGTGGAGAAGACTTCTCTGGCCAACGGGTTGCGCGTCGTGCTGGCTCCGGATCGAACCGCGCCCGTCGTCGCCGTGGCCGTCCACTACGACGTGGGATTCCGCTCCGAGCCGGAGGGACGTACCGGCTTCGCGCACCTGTTCGAACATCTCATGTTTCAGGGCAGCGAAAATGTCGGAAAGGCCGAGCACGCGAAGTACGTGCAGGCCGCCGGGGGCATATTCAACGGCTCCACCCATCCGGATCACACCGACTACTACGAGCTTCTGCCGTCCGGGGGGCTGGAACGCGCGCTGTTCCTCGAAGCCGACCGGATGCGTGCTCCGCGGATCACCCGGGAGAACCTGGACAACCAGATCGCGGTGGTCCAGGAAGAGATTCGGGTGAACGTGCTGAACCGCCCCTACGGCGGGTTTCCCTGGATCACGCTCCCGCCGGTTGTCTTCGACACGTTCCCCAACGCCCACAACGGCTACGGCGACTTCCACGAACTCGAGGCGGCGAGCCTCATCGACGCCGAGGACTTCTTCGACAAATACTATGCGCCGGGCAATGCCGTACTCACCGTGGTCGGTGATATTGATGTCGAGGGCGCTCTCCGCCTGGTTCGCCGCTACTTCGAAGACATTCCGGCCCGACCGCTGCCCAGCCGTCCGAGTTTCGCCGAACCGGTGCACGCCGAGGAGCGGCGGTCGGTCCTGACCGATCCGCTGGCGCCCCGTCCGGCGCTCGCCGTCGGTTACCGGGTTCCCGACCCCCTGGCCGACCTGCAGACCTTCCTGGCCTACGACGTGCTCACCCACGTACTGTCCGCGGGTGACGCGAGTCGGTTGGAGCGCAGGCTCGTGCAGAAGGACCGGTCGGTGATCGGCGTGAGCACCTATCTCGGCACGTTCGGGGACCCGTTCGACCAGCGGGACCCGCTGCTGCTCACCCTTGAGGCCCGTCATCCCGCGGAGTCGACGCCCGAGGCGATCCTCGGTGCGGTGGACGAGGAACTCGACCGCATCGTCACTGATGGACTGGAGCTCGGTGAGCTCGCCCGCGTGCAGGCGCGGATCGCCTCCGGCCTGCTACGCGAGGCCGACGACGCGCTTGGGCGGGCGCTGGCCATGGCCACCTTCGAGCTGCACCGCGGCCGACCCGAACTGATCAACGAACTTCCCGCGCTGGTGGGCGCGGTGACCTCGGACGGTGTGCAGGCGGCCGCCGCCGGCCTGCGTGCCCAGGGCCGGGCGGTCCTGGAACTGCGCGCCGGTGCCGCCTCGTGAGCCCCGCGGACGCCGGAAGCCTCGCGGACGCCGGAAGCC
>NZ_CAAAFT010000088.1:0-3542 GCF_900634765.1 Candidatus Protofrankia californiensis
AGGTCGCGGTGAGCGCCGCAACCATTGGGAAAGCTTCCGGCGGCGCCCCAGCGGCCGGGACGTCGCCGTCCGTCATCCCGGCGGTGACTCCGACCGTGGCGGCCGAACTCCCCACGGTGGCCGAGCGGATCCTTCCGGGTGGTCTGCGGGTGCTGGTGGTCCGGCGGACGACCGTGCCACTGGTGGAGGTACGGCTACGGATCCCGTTCACCGGGCGGGGTGCGGTGCACCAGGCCCGTGGCGAGCTCCTCGCCGAGACCCTGTTCACCGGGACACAGTTGCGGGACCGGGTGGAGCTTGCCACCGTCGTCCAGTCCCTCGGTGGGGCGCTGTCGACCGGAGTGGACGCCGACCGGCTGGCGATCGTGGGCTCCGCGCTCGCGACCAATCTCGTCCCGCTGCTGGACCTGATCGCGGAGGTGCTGACCGGCGCGACCTACCCCAGCGGTGAATTCGCCGGTGAACGCGACCGGATGGTCGAGGAAGCCACGATCGCCCACAGCCAGCCCGCGCTGATCGCCCGCGAGGGCCTGCTGCGCCGGATGTACGGCAACCATCCCTACGGCAGCGAAACACCGACACCGGACGTGGTGGCGCAGGTGACCGAGGCCGACGTGCGGACGCTGCACGCCGCGCGCGTGTCACCGGTGGGCGCGGTCCTGACCCTCGTCGGCGACGTCGAGCCGCAGGCCGCGCTCGAGCGGGTGGAGGCGGTGCTCGGCCAGTGGCGGGGGACGGCCGCTGACGTGACGCCGTCGCTCCCGGCCCTGCGCACCGGACCCGTCGTGATCATCGATCGGCCTGGCGCGGTGCAGACGAACATCCGCATCGGTGGCCCGGCGGTGGATCGCCACCACCCCTCCTACGCCGCGCAGCGTCTCGCGAGCACCATTTTCGGTGGCTACTTCAGCTCACGGCTGGTTTCCAACATCCGGGAGGACAAGGGGTACACCTACTCGCCGCGTAGTTCGGTCGACTACCCGGTCGCGGGCTCCCGGTTCACGGTGACGGCGGACGTGGCAACCGACGTGACCGGGCCTGCGCTGCTTGAGATCTTTTATGAGCTGGGCCGGATGGCGGTGCTGCCCGTGTCGGACGAGGAGCTCGACGCGGCCCGCCAGTACGCCGTCGGGACACTGGCGCTGTCCACGGCGACCGGCGTGGGGCTCGCGTCCACCTTGTCGGCACTGGCCGGAGCGGGGATCGGTATCGAGTACCTGCACGACCATCCCGTGGCGCTGGCGAAGGTGACACCGCAGGAGGTGCTGGAGCTGTCGACGCAGGTGCTCGCGCCGACGCGGCTGGTCACCGTCCTGGTCGGGGACGCGGAGAAGATCGCTTCCGAGGTGGGGGCCGTCGTCGAGACCGTTCCCGAGGTCATCGCCGAGGTCGCCACCGGCTGACCGGCCCGCAGCCAGCCCAGACCGCGGGCCCGGTTGGGCCGCAGCCGGCCCAGAGCCGGCCCGGTTGGTCCAGAGGAGCCGGCCCGGGGCTGGTCCGCAGCCGCGGTTCCGGGACCAGCTCCGAACCGCTCCGGAGCCGGCCCGCAGCCGTCGGAGTCAGTGACGGGACTGGTTGGCCCGCGGCGGTGCCGGTCGGGGAGCGCTGCCACCGCGACCGGCCAGTTCCCCGGGCAGGACCGTCCGTGGGTCGGAGACCGACTCGACCACCTGCCGGGCGAGGTCGTGTACGCGTCGTCCCATGCCGCGAGCGGTCCGCCGGAGCCGCTCGAACGCCTCCCGAGGTCGCAGACGGTGACGTTCGGCCAGTACGCCTATTGCCTGCTCGACGATGACCCGTGAGGCGAGCGCGTGCTCCAGCTGCACCACCGACAGCCGCAGCTGTTCGATCTCGGTCAGGTCGTGATCGGGACGCCGGGGCCGGCCGGGTGGAGCGAGGTCCTCGGCGAGCAGGTCGGCGAGAACCATCGCGGACAGCAGGTCACCGACCGGTCGGACCTCGCCTGCGGGGCCTTCCACGATCCATCCGACCGGGGCCCTGCGCAAGCACAGCTCGGGACGAGCGGTCGGTGAGGGCCCGGTGGGCGAGGGCGGCGCCGCGGGCGTGACTGCGGGGCCCCGGGCGGGCGGCCCGCCCGGGGCCGGCCCCGGACGCGCGGGCCGGGCCGCGGCTCCGCCCGGCTGCGCGGTCGGAGCCGACGGTGGCTTACGGCGTGCGGTCTCCGCACGTTCGGCTGCCTCGACGCGTTCGGCCTCACCCACGACGGCACCCAGGGCGTCGGCGATGCCTCGCAGCAATGTGACCGCGGGCGTGGTGATGGTGACACGCTGTCGATCGAGCCCGACAAGCAGACCGTGTAACCGTCCATCGTCGCCCAATACCGGCATGGCGACGTAGCTGCGGACTCCCAGGCGCGACGGTTCGTCCGTCCCCGCGAACGCGGGATCGTCGCTGACGCCCGCCAGGGCGACGGGCGCGCCGTCGAGCACCCGCGTGCTGACGGTCTCGCTCCAGGGCAGCGTCAGACCCGCGTCGAGGCCGGGCAGGGTTCCTGCCGTCCGCTGGTAGGTCGCGGTCGAGCCCGACAGGACCACGAAGCCCGTCGCTTCCATCTGATGGACGGCGCCCGCGGCCTGCAGCGCGGCATCGACTGCGCTCCACGTAGGTGCTGAAGGTACTGACGACACAGCCCGAACTCTCCCACAAACTTCACGGGCAGTGACGGAGACCGTCCCCCGATCAAGCTCTACGGGCTCAAGTCGGCGCGCGACTGCTGGCGTCTGTTGCTCTGGGTATCCGTTATGCGGCAGAAGCGACCTTCTCGGTAACCTGGCGCAAGCTTGGGTTCGTCATCGCGGTGCCGTCGTCGAAGACAACGGTGGGTACAGTTGCGTTGCCGTTGTTGACCGCTCGAACGATCTGCTCGGCCTGCGGGTTCTGCTCGATGTCGACCATTTCGTACGGGATACCTTCCTGGTCGAGCTGGCGCTTGAGACGGGTGCAGTAGCCGCACCACGACGTGGTATAGATCGTCAGCACGAACGGTCCTTTCCGTGGCCATGGCAGAACAAATCTTCATAACCACGGCGCGGCCCGGTCGCTTCCCGTCGGTGGCGGCGGCTACCGTTCCTCCCATGGCGCGTGCGACCGTCGACGACCCGGTGCCCGCGGTACCGCTGGTGCCGGACGCGCCGTTCGAGGGCGGGCCGGGTGTGTCCGGGCAGTGGTTGGTCGATGCGCTCGATCCGGAGCAGCGCCGGGCGGTGCTCGCCCCGGTCGGCCCGGTCTGCGTCTTAGCCGGTGCGGGCACGGGCAAGACGCGGGCGATCACTCATCGGATCGGCTATCTGGTCGCTTCGGGCACGGTCCCGGCCGGCCAGGTACTTGCTGTGACTTTTACCACACGCGCGGCCGGGGAGCTGCGCGGACGCCTGCGGACGCTCGACGCCGACGGCGTCCAGGCGCGTACCTTCCACGCGGCCGCGCTACGGCAGCTCGGCTACTTCTGGCCCAAGGTTGCCGGAGCCGCACTGCCCCGGCTCGTCGAGAGCAAGATCGCACTGGTGGCTCGGGCGGCGAAC
>NZ_CAAAFT010000088.1:3567-5028 GCF_900634765.1 Candidatus Protofrankia californiensis
ATCGCACTGGTGGCTCGGGCGGCGAACCGGATACACCTGTCGCCGAGCCGGACCGAGCTTCGGGACCTCACCTCCGAGGTCGAGTGGGCCAAGGCCACCCTGCTCACCCCCGAGGAGTACCCGGCGGCCGCGACCGCGGCGGCGCGCGAGGCGGCGCACCCGCCCGAGATGATCGCCCGTCTGTACACCGCCTACGAGGAGGCCAAGCGGGAGGCGGGCGTTCTCGACTTCGACGACCTGCTGCTGCTGACCGCGGCCGTGATCGAGGAGCACGGCTGGGTCGCCGAGGAGCTGCGCTCTCGCTACCGGCACTTCGTGGTGGACGAGTACCAGGACGTCAACCCGTTGCAGCAGCGCCTGCTCGACGCCTGGCTCGGCGAGCGGGACAGCCTCTGCGTGGTCGGTGACGCCAACCAGACCATCTACTCGTTCACCGGGGCGTCTCCCCGCTACCTGCTGGATTTCCCCCGGCGCTTCCCCGACGCCCCTGTGGTCCGCCTCGTGCGGGACTACCGCTCCACGCCGCAGGTGGTCGGGCTGGCCAACCGGCTGGTCGCGCGAACCGGCACCGGCGGCACTGCCGGCGCACCGGGGGCATCGGGCGCACGGGGTGCATCGGGCGCGGCCGTGGGTGCTGCTCCCGCCGCGTCCCGGCACGAACCGCTGCGGCTGGTCGCGCAACGTCCGGACGGCCCGGCACCGGCGTTCACCGAATGCGACAGCGAACCCGAGGAGGCGACCGCGGTCGCCCGCCGCATCCGCATGCTGCTGGACGCGGACGTGCCGGCCAGCGAGATCGCCGTGCTGTACCGGGTCAACGCCCAGTCCGAGGCATACGAGACCGCGATCGCCGCCGCCGGCATCCCCTACCTGGTCCGGGGCGGCGAGCGGTTCTTCGCGCGGCCGGAGGTCGCCGAGGCCGTCCGGCTGTTGCGGGCGGCCGCGCGGTCGGCCGACACCGACCGGCCGGAGGGTCTCGCGGCCGAGGTCGTGGAGGTCTTCGCCGCGCTGGGATGGCGGGGGAACGATCCGCCGAACGGCTCGGGCGCACAGCGGGAACGCTGGGAGAATCTGGCCGCGCTCGTGCGGCTCGCCGACGACATGGTGGTCTCCGACCCCGGGGCCACCCTCGACCGGTTCGTCGCCGATCTCGCCGACCGTGCCGCCCACCAGCACATTCCCACCGTCGAGGGGGTCACGCTCGCCTCTCTGCACGCGGCCAAGGGCCTTGAGTGGGACGCGGTCTTCCTGGTCGGCCTGGTCGAGGGGACGTTGCCGATCATCCATGCGCAGACTCCGGCGCAGATCGAGGAGGAGCGGCGCCTGCTCTACGTCGGTGTCACCCGGGCACGGGAGCATCTGGCGCTGTCGTGGGCGCTTGCCCGCAACGAGGGCGGCCGTAAGTCTCGCCGGCCGTCACGCTTCCTCGACGGGCTCGTGCCCCGTTCGACGACGTCGGCG
>NZ_CAAAFT010000088.1:5685-8879 GCF_900634765.1 Candidatus Protofrankia californiensis
GGCTCGTGCCCCGTTCGACGACGTCGGCGGGTGCGTCGGCCGGCGGGCCGGCGCGCACTGGCGCGGATGGCGCTGGTGCGCAGCGGTCTCGCAGCCGCTCCGCGGTGCGTTGCCGGGTGTGTGGGCGTCCGCTGGTGGGCCAGGCCGCCCGGACGGGCAGGTGCGACGACTGCCCGTCCGGCGTCGATCAGGCGCTCTTCGACCGGTTGCGTGTCTGGCGGTCCACCCGGGCCAAGGAGCAGAGCGCGCCGGCCTTCGTGGTGTTCACCGACGCGACTTTGCTGGCGATCGCCGAACACCGGCCCACGAGCGTCGCCGAGCTGGTGGGCATCCCTGGAATCGGCCAGGCCAAACTCGACCGCTACGGCGAGGACGTGCTCGCCCTGGTTGACGGGCGTGAACCGCCCGGATCCCTCTCGTCGCCTTCCGCCGGGGTCCCCGGCTCCGAACCAGCCGGATAGCGGATACCGGCCCCGCTGTCCCAGCCGCTGCCGTCCTGGCGGGAACCCCGCCTTCCCGGTGGGATCATCCGCCGTCCCGCCGCGGGGTGATGCCGCCAGAGCGGCGATGATCGTGCTACCTTCAGTTAGGTTCTCGACTACATCAGGTACTTGATCGGAAACACAGAAAATAGGTTGCGACCGTTCCGGTCGGCTTCTACGGTGCTGATGGGCGCTGAGTGTGCCCAGCCCGCGCCCGACACGAACGCGAAGGAGGTGATCCCTATGAGGATGACGGGGATCGTCGCCGTGTTCGTGCGCCGGGCGTATCCGCTTGGCCTGCGTGGCGCGGTCCGGTTGGCCGCGGCCGTGACGTCCAAGCACGTCCTTGCGTCCGCCGGTTTCCGAGCTACCCGTGGGTTTGCCGACGGTCCGCGCTGGGCTGACGCAGCCGCGCACCACACCCCGACCGCGGATGCCCACATCCAAGCATCGACGATGCGCCACACGCTGTACGTCCCGGGTCCACCCCGAGGTCTGCTCCTGGTTTGACAAGCCAACCGAGCGCCGACCGAGGCCGCGGATCCCTGACGGGAACCGCGGCCTTTGTCGTCTCCCGATCCGATCCGCCAGGACAGCCGAACCGATCGAACCGACTATTCCGACTATTCCGACTATTCCGATCTGACTGTTCCGACCGAACCGTCCCCGACCGATTCTTTTTCCTTCAGTGCCGGAGGTGACACCGGTGTTCGACCCCTCGATCGTTGCCCGGATCGAGCTGGACCGGTTGGCGCTGCCCTGCTGGGACGTCGACCCGGACCTGTTCTTCGCGGAGTCCCCCGAGGACGTCGAATCCGCGAAGGCGGTCTGCGGTGGCTGTCCGCTGCGGCACGCCTGCCTGGCCGCTGCTCTTGACCGGCGCGAGCCCTGGGGCGTGTGGGGTGGCGAGCTCGTTGTCACGGGCGCCGTCGTCCCACGCAAGCGGCCCCGCGGCCGTCCCCGCAAGAGCGTCGCGGCCTGACGCTCTCCCCGCGTCCTTATTACGCGTGTGTCCCGGGGCTCCTGCCGGATCGGTTGCGTCCATCCGGCAGGATCCCCGGGCGGTGGCGGCGTTGCATGTACTGGAAGGTATGTGGCCACAAATTTGTGATACATCTGGAGTATGACGACCGCCAACGATCATTCGGTGGGCCTGCGGGAGCTTCGCCACAACACCAGCGAGGTGCTGGCCCGGGTCCGGCGCGGCGAGACCGTCGACGTGACCGAGTACGGCCGGCTGATCGCCCGAATCGTGCCCGTCGAGGACCGGACACCGATTCCGATCATGTCGCAGCTGGTCGAGTCCGGTAAGGCTCGGTTGGCGACACGGCCCGGATACCGGCCGAGGATGCGGCCAAGCGGCGGCGGCGATCGGCTCGGCGAGGCACTTGAGGCGCTGCGCGACGAGGAAACGTGGTGACTCTCTACTACGTGGACACCTCGGCGGCCATCAAACTCCTCGCCGAGGAGACTCATTCCCTGGCGTTCGCGGCATTTTACGACAGCAATGCCAGCGCTTCGTGGGTGAGTTCCGCGCTGCTCCGTATCGAGGTCATACGAACAGTCAGCCAGGTCCTACCGGCGATGATTCCGGATGCGCGTGAGCTCCTGCTGGCCTTCGACTACATTGCCATTGACGACGACATCGTCGAGGCGGCAATGAATGAACCGGATCGGACGCTGCGTTCGCTGGATGCCATCCACCTGGCCACCGCGCGGGTCCTCGGCCGGGAACTCGACGCGCTCGTGACCTATGACGACCGGCTCGCCGCAGCCGCCGGCGACGCCGGATTCAGCCTGCTCAGCCCACGGGACCCACCGGCGATCGACACCGGCCTCCAACCGACCCGGAGATCTCTGGCGTAGGGCGTCGGCGGAGTCGCGGAGGAGGGCAGCGGCGGCGTACGGATCCGCCGGGTTGTCTGTTATGTGATCGCAAGATGTTGACGTGTGTGTTTCCTGCCGGGTCATATGGTGCCGGTAGTGTTCGGTCGTGCCCAGCAGCAAGCCCGCCCAGGCGGCCCGGATCGGCGCTCCGGGGGTTTCCATCGCCGCGGACGCCGCCGTCGAGCGATCGGAAGGCCAGGCGTCCGGCAACGACCGTGCTCGGCACGACGGCGTCCGCCCACGCCGTCCCGACGGCGCATCCCTTGGTCGTCCCGGTGGTGCACCCTTTCGCCGTGCCGGCGGTGACGAGCTGTCCGCGGCGGTCGCGGTCCTCACCAGGCCGGATCTCGCCGGGATCGTGGACCTCGTCGCCTGGGTGGAGGGCGGATGGCTCCATGTCGCGAACGCGGACGGTGCCTCGCGGCTGTCGCTGACCGACCCGAGCGGCCCCTGGGAGGTGCTGCGTGGTCGTGATCCGGTGGCCGTTCAGGATCCGATGCACGGCGTCCCCCTGAGCCTGGCGCGCAAGGACCCCTCGCCGCCGAACGACCGCAACTCCTACCCGTTCGCCGGAGCGCGGCTCGCGTCGGTCTTCGCTGATCCGGCCCGGTCGCCGGACGTCGTCGTCGTGCACAGCGCCGCGCACCACTGGCCGCAGCGCGGGGGGCATCTCGGCGAGCACGGGTCGCTGGACGCCGGCCAGTCCCGAGCCCCGCTGCTGCTGTCCGGGGCCGGCGTCCGCAGGCGGGGGCGCCGAGGTAGAGAAAGCCGTATGCCTCGTCGCGAAAGGGGATACCGGCGGCGCGCAGCGCCTCGTCCCAATCC
>NZ_CAAAFT010000088.1:8904-14297 GCF_900634765.1 Candidatus Protofrankia californiensis
CGCTGGACGCCGGCCAGTCCCGAGCCCCGCTGCTGCTGTCCGGGGCCGGCGTCCGCAGGCGGGGGCTGCTTGCGCGTTCAGCCCGCGTCATCGACGTCGCACCGACCCTGGCGTACCTGGCCGGGGCGTCCATGACGGGTGCGGACGGCCTGGACGTCGACGGCCGGACCCTCGCGGACCTGTGTGTGCCCGGTGCCCGTCACGTCGTCGGCCTGCTCTGGGACGGCGTGAACTGTAACGACCTGCTGAACATGGCCGGCGACGGCGAACTGCCGGCGATCGCCCGCCTGCTGGCGCGGGGCGCTGCCCTGACCGGTGGTGCCGTTGCGGAGTTTCCCAGCGTCACCCTGACGAACCACACCTGCGCGCTGACCGGTGTCGGCCCGGGGCGGCACGGCATCCTGAACAACGTCTACTTCGACCGGGAGACCGGACGCCGGATCGTCGCCAACGACGCGGCCACCTGGCATGTGGCCTGCGAGCAGCTCCGGCCGGGCGTGCGGACGGTGTTCGAGGCGATCGCCGCCTCCCGGCCCGGGGTGTCGACGGCCTGCGTCAACGAGCCGATCGACCGGGGCGCGACGTATTCGACGTTCGGGGTCGTCCGGGCGATGAACAGTACCGACGGTGCCGGCGGGCTGGGCCAGCATCTGCCGTCCGCGTCGGACGACCCACATGCGACCCAGGAATGGGTGGCCGCCGACCCGGACTACGCCTGGTCGACGCAGGTGGACGCGCTCGGCCTCGCGCAGGTCAGCCAACTGTGGGGTGAGGAGGCGGAGCCGCCCGCGTTCACCTGGTGGAACACCACGGTGACCGATACCGGGCACCACGGTGGCGGGCCCTATTCGCCGCAGGCCCGGGCGTCGATGGTCGATGCCGACCGGCGCCTCGGGGTCTTCCTCGACCTGCTGGAAGCCCGCGGACTCGCCGACGACACCGCCATCCTGCTGACCGCGGACCACGGCAGCGAAGGTGCGAATCCCGCGTGCACGGGGGATTGGGACGAGGCGCTGCGCGCCGCCGGTATCCCCTTTCGCGACGAGGCATACGGCTTTCTCTACCTCGGCGCCCCCGCCGCGGACGCCTGATACGAGCGGTCGGTACACGAGCTGGTCAGGGCGAGGCCAGGTGGGTGACTCTGTCGAAGCGGGCGCCCTGGTTCCTGATCGCGGCCGGTGCGTGGACGTGGGCGATCTGGCCGAAGGTGTGGAGCATTCACTTATGACCCAGGTACTGGCTTAGACGACCGCCGTGGCGCGGGTACTGCCGGGACCGGCCGGCTGAGCAGGAGACGGGGTACGGGGCTGCGCTCCTGGATCCATGTTCGGACGTCGGAGCCCAGGTAGCCGGCCACGCGTAGCAGGTCGGCGTACATCTGCTCCAGCGGCCGGTTGTGGATCGGTTCGTGGTGCGCGATGCGGTTGCGAAGTCGGACGAGATCGTTGACGGGTGTGTAGACCTTGGCTCGTTGCGCCGGGCGGAGGTTCGGAAACGCATGGCGGAGCATAGGGGTCCACAGCGTTGTCTCGTAGCGTCGGGACAGGAGGTAGCGCCAGAAGCCGAAGGTCAGCTCGGCGACCATCCGGCCGGGGATGACGATCTTTCTGTCGTGTTGCAGCCGGGCACGGGCGTCGGAGATGTCCTGACGCCGATGGGCTTCGAGGAGAGCGGTCGGATCGTCGTACCAGTGGCCTTGTCTGTGCCGGCGGGCGTGCCAGATGGTGAGCTGCTCGTGCAGAGCGTTCCGCAAGACGATCTCGAGGAGTCCGAGGGCTTCGTAGAAGGCGGCGCTGATGCTGCTGTTCCACGCGTAGAGGGCCATTGCCCGCCCAAGGTCGTGATCGCAGACGTGCTCGTACGGGCCGAGGCGTTCGGCGCTCAGCTTGCGCCGGAGGCGCGCCGCGAGATCGTGGGACGGGGTCAGGGCGTTCGACATCGGGCTACCGATCTTCTATACTACGAGGTGGACACCCCGGAGGACCTCTACCGCTCAGGCGGCAAGCCCCCGGGGTTTTGTCTGTTCTGCTGAGAGTGCGGCAGGTGGCTCGTAGGTGGTTGCAGATGGTGACATCTGTCGGTCACACCTATGGCGGTCAGCGTGTCCGAACTCGCGCCCCCACCGAGAGACCACGGCTGTCTGCGGATGCCAGGCTGATGGGGTGACTCTGTCGAAGCGGGCATCCTGGTTCCTGATCGCGGTCGGCGTGTGGACGTGGGCGATCTGGCCGAACTTCATGCGGAACATCTGGAAAGATGATCGATCCTGGGACGACGGCCCGACCGGCTTCTTCCTCGTCCACCTGGTCCTGGCCGTCGTCTCCCTCGCGATCGGCACCGCCGTCGGCTGGCTCGGCATCCGCGGGGTGCGTGCGGGCCGGCGTGGCGACGCCACCCACGTAGCTCCGTCCGATCACCCCTTGATCGACTCAAACCACTGAGCTCTCCGAGCGAATAGCGGCCGCGGAAGCGGCGCGGTCACCTTCCTGCGATTCGCACGCCATGCGACGAGCCGACGAATCATCTGATCCGTACTCCTCGGCGATACGTCCATGTATGTCCGCCGACGTCCGCCGGTGCAGGTCACAGGCTCGGAAACGTCCAGCCGAACGTATCGCTGCTCCGCGCTGCGGGATGGACGTGGCTCAGGTGGTTTCGGCGGCTGTTTCGGGTGGGTTTCGTGTGCCGGAGCTGTCGTTACCTGGCCGGGCGTTACCGGGTGTCGTGGCGGCGGGAAGATCCTGTTCGTCGGCGGCGTCGCGTGGCCTGGGCGGCGTTGGGACCTTCGGCTGCCGGGGCCGCCTGGTCCGTTTCGGCTGTCTGGACGGGGTACCGGCGCTGGAGGATGGCGTTCGCGGGGCGGGTGCGCCTGCCGTGCCGCCGGCCGACGTCGGTTGCTCCGCGACGGGTCGTATCGGATCGGAGCCACCGTCATCGCTGCCGTCGCCGTCATCGGTGCCGCCCGTCGGCGAGGCCCCCGACGGTGGCGCCGGAGTCCCCGGCAGCGGTGCCGGGACGAACAACCCGTGCGGGGATCCGGACGCGAGCGGCCGGATCACACCGGCGTCCATCTCGACGGCGAGCGCCGGTACCTCGCGTCCGGGTCGGTTCGCCCAGGCCGCGTGTTCGGCCGCTGCCGACCCCGGCGGGGCGAAGCCGGGGTGCCAGCGCTGCATCTCGGCACGGAACGCCCCTGCGCTGCCAAGCTGGCACAGGATGCCGACCGCACCCAGGGTGACGCGGTGGATCAGCAGGTAGGACGGGGGCAGGTTGAGCTGGCGGCCGAGCTGGGCCGCGGGGGAGCGGGGGTCGCCCAGCCGGACGGCCTCTCCTCGCAGCCAGTTGCGGGAGAAGCGGAACTCCTCGGCGGTGACAGGTGTGAGAAGCGGCACCAGGTAGTCGAGGAGGTCCGCCGCCTTCATCTTCACCGTCGGCAGGATGAAACCCTCAGCCCGCAGACCCGCCATGACCGCGTCCGCGTCGCCTTCCAGCGCCAACCGGCTGAGCCGGCCGATGGGTTCGGGCAGCCCGTCCGGAAGGCGGTTGACCGCGCCGAAGTCCAGGACGCCCAGGCGGCCGTCTGCCAGCAGCCGGAAATTACCGGGATGCGGGTCGGAGTGCAGAAGGCCGACCCGCGCGGGACAGGAGTACAGGAAGCGCACGAGCAGCAGCCCGGCCCGGTCGCGTTCGGCGTCCGTGCCACTGTTTATGATCGTTGACAGGGGCTTGCCGTCGATCCACTCCGTGATCAGCACGTGATCGGTCGCGGCGACGGCCCTAGGCACATGAATGTCGGGATCGTGGTCGAACGCCTCGGCGAAGGCCGCCTGCCATGCTGCTTCCAGGCGGTAGTCGAGCTCCTCGAGGATCCGTTCCTTCAGTTCGGCGACCAGCGGCTTGATGTCCAGACCAGGGGCGACAGCGCTGAACAGCCGCGCTGCGCGCCCGAGTTGGGTGAGATCGCCGAGCAGGGCCGGACCGACACCCGGATACTGGATCTTCACCGCGACCTCGCGTCCGTCCGCCCACACGGCGCGGTGCACCTGGCCGATGCTCGCCGCGGCGGCCGGGGTGTCGTCGAAGCTGAGGAAGTTCGCCTGCCAATCCGCGCCGAGGTCGCCGGCGAGCACGCGATGGACCGAAGCCGCGGGCAGGGCGGGTGCGGTGTCCTGCAGCTTCGTCAGCGCCGCCCGGTAGGGCCGTGCGACGTCCTCGGGCAGCGCCGCCTCGAAGACCGACAGAGCCTGCCCGAGCTTCATCGCGCCGCCCTTGAGCTCGCCGAGGACACGGAAGATCTGAGCAGCGGTGCGCTGCTGCAGTTCCGCGGCGACGATCTCAGCGGGGCGTCCGCCGAGTCGTTTACCCGCACCGATCGTGGCCCGCCCGGCGAAGCCGAGGGGAAGGCTCGCCAGCTTGGCGGTGCGGACGACCGCGCGTTTTGGGATTTCGGACACAACTCCATCGTGCCTGTTCTGTGGACGGGAGGCAGGAGGGATCGTAGCTTGCAGCCTTAATACTACTCACTGTAATGATGACGGCGGGTTCGGTGGGTGGCGACCCCTGGATGGTGCTCGCTCCGCCCGGCCACAGCGTCCGGTTCACTCGGTCACGGCCTCCGATCCGCCCGATCGGAGGCTTCGTCCTCGTCCGGGTCCCCGCCCGCCGGCTTGTCCTCGGCCTCCCCGGTGCATGCAGCTGCTAGCAGCCGAGCACTATGACAAGGACACGAGGGGTGAATCGACCACGATCGGCGCCGGAGCCGAAGGTCGGAAATCGTCATTTCCAGTGTCCCGTCGATGGTGGGCAGCTCTTCGGCCGTCGGCTGACGCAGTTGCCCCAGCCCCTGTGCCTGGTCGTGACGGCCGGCGCCGTGGTCGTTGTGATCAATAAGAGCGAGTGCCTGCATGGCGGTGAGCCCGGCGGCGACGGCGGCGAGCGTCACGTCGCAGGCGTCAACCCCCGTGTCCGGACGGCGGGACATCTGCAGGGCCAGCAGTGGCCAGGCCGGCTCCATGCCTCGGCGGCGGAGATGCTGGCAGTGTAGGCATGATGTCACCCCAGGTAGTACAAGTGGCCCGATCACCGCGGTTGTCTCACGAACACCGGCAAGCAGGTGCGGGACGCCGGAGCGTTCCAGCTCAAGTGACTCCTGTGGGTGGACGACCGGTATACCAGCCGGCGTCACGACGACCAGATCGGGACGGAACGGCGTGGAGTGCCGGAGCAGGCGTGGCGTGAGGGGACGCGTCACCCGCGCGATTGCCGCGGTGGCGGCAACCGAACGCGGACGCCCGACGTCGTCGAGACGGGCTCCGCCCGGCGCTACGTCGGCCGGCCGGGTCGTACCGGTGTCTACCGGCGTGTCACTATGTGCCCTATGGCAACGCGAACAG
>NZ_CAAAFT010000088.1:14502-15714 GCF_900634765.1 Candidatus Protofrankia californiensis
GCGCCGATCCGGCCCGCTCCGCGGACCTGGATCCGTGCCCGGCGGCGGGCCTGCATCGCGCGTCGGGCGTGTGTCGGATCGGTCGAACCCAGGGACATCGCCGCCAGATCCGGCTGGAGGCGCTCCTGGTCCAGCAAGGATGGTGGTGACCGGTCGGTCGGACCGGCGTCCGCCAGCATGCCCGTCCTCTCCAGCAGAAGAACGAGTTCCGCCCGGGTGGCGTCCAGCGAACTCAGTACCTGCTCGCGGGAGCGGGTGCCGTCCAGCAGGTCGAGCACGGACGCGTCTCGTGCCGTCAGCCCACCGAGGACGATCGCCCGTGCCGGGTCGACGCCGATCTGCAGGGTGGACCCGTCACGCCAGAGCCGGCGTAGACCGGGCTTGAGGATGGGGCGCATCGCGTCCTCCCCGACAGAAGGTGACCGGATCGTGATCAAATGGTCTCACGCCGTTTCCCATTATGGACATATGTCCATTTTCTGTGGATATACCACTGGTGTCGGGGAGGAGCTGACGGTAGCTGTGGATAACTTCCGGCCGGACTGGATCCTGTGCGGGCATCCGCCGGTCGGTCCGTGACGTTGCTTCGCGACGTCACGCCGACCCTGCCCGCCGGCCGAGCCGATACACCATCGTCCGGTATCGGTTCGGCCGGCGGCCCTGCCGCCAGGTGTGAGCCGGCCAAAGAGCGCGCGATAATGGTTTGTCGCGCGCTCGGTGGCCCTGGAGATCTATGAGGATGAAGCCTTGCCGAGGATTCTGTTGATCGTGGTTCCGCAGACCGGGCAGGTGCCGCGCGCCATCCGGCGTCCGGAGTCGCTCACCCGCACCTCACCCTGGTAGTGCCGTTTCTCCTTGCACTTGACGCAGTAGCCCTCGAACGTCTCTGCCACTCGTTCTCCCTCTTGCCGGCGCTCGCTGATGGACCGCGGGTTCGCAACGAAGAAGGCCGGCCCGAACGGCCGACCCGGAGCCATCCTCCTCAAGTCAAGGATCTTGTTTTGTGTCGCCCCCCGGAAGATGCCGTGGCTGATTTTCCGTTGTCCCGCAGTGGTTCTGTCTTCGGTGCCAGGTCCTACGGCTGTGGTGGGCCGTGGTGGAAGCGATGCGGGCGTGGTCATGTTCGCAGCGCCGGGAGCTGTAAGCCTCTACCCTCGGGAGGGTCGCCGACGGGGGGCGAAAAACATGATCGCGCTGCCTTTGGCTCTGGTA
>NZ_CAAAFT010000088.1:16059-17972 GCF_900634765.1 Candidatus Protofrankia californiensis
GGGCCTCCGGCAGCGGCGAAAAACATGATCGCGCTGCCTTTGGCCGTCCAGACTTTCAGGAGCCGACTGTGTCCGAACCGCTGCTGGTCGAACGTCCCGCCGACGGTGTCATCCTGCTGACGTTGGCCCTGCCTGAGCGGCGCAACGCAATGACCGTGGCGCTGACCGAGGCGTGGTCGGAGGCGCTGGACACGATCAAAGCCGATCCTTCCGCGCGGGCCGTCGTCGTCACGGGGCAGGGTCGCGCATTCTGCGCGGGTGGCGATCTCGATTGGATCGACCCGCGGCGCAACGGCGACTCCGGGGCGGACCGGTTGCGTGCGAAGATGCTCCCCTTCTACCGGACGTGGCTGAAGATCAGATCGGTGGAAGTGCCCACGATTGCCGCGGTGAACGGCGCCGCGGTGGGCGCCGGTCTGTGTCTGGCGCTTGCCTGCGATCTGCGATTCGCCTCCGAGGAGGCGACCTTCTCCGCCCCCTTCACCCGGCTGGGGATGCATCCGGGGATGGCCGCCACCCGGCTGTTGCCGGAGGCTGTGGGGGTGGTCCGGGCCCGAGAAATGATCTTTACGGGTCGGGTCGTCGGCGCGGAGGAGGCCGCGGCCGTCGGTCTGGTCAATGCGGTGGTGCCGGCCGCCGATCTGGTCGCCACCGCACTGGAGAGTGCGGTTCGGATCGCCTCGGCGGCCCCGGTCGCGACCCGGCTGGCCAAGGTCGCGTTGACGGGCGAGAACGACCTCGAACAGGTACTGCAGTGGGAGGCACTCGCCCAGGCCACGACCATGGCCAACGGTGAGGCTGCCGAGGGGATCCAGGCGCAGCTGGACCGGCGGTCGCCTTCGTTCGCACCAGTGGTCACAGCTGGCTGACCATCTGACGCGGTAAGTGTCGCGCGGCATGCACCGGGTGGGGGCATGCACCGGGTGGGGAGGAAACCCCCGGCATGCGGTCGAGCTCTCCAGCTTCCCCTTCTGGAGGGTTCTCCGGTAGCCGGGGGCTTCGTGCCCGTCAAGTTATGGCCGCATGGCAGTTGCGGTCAACGACCGCCGCGCGGACCATCGGGCGGATCTGTGCCGTGTGTTCCTTCCGGCCCTGGTGGCTCGTCCTGGGCCGGGGTGTCTCGGAGCCGTTCGAGCTCCGAGATGGGGTCACCCACCGTGCTGGTGGTGTCGCCAGCGGCGAACCGCTGCGGGTTGGTGAGATCGTCGGTGTTCGGGAGCAGGTCGGGATGGGCCCACAAGGCGTCGCGTCCGTCGATTCCCCTGGCCTCGCCCACGGCGTCCCACAGGGTGGCCGCCTCTCGCAACTTGCGCGGACGCAGGTTGAGGCCGACGAGCGTGGCAAAGGTCTGTTCGGCCGGCCCGCCCTCGGCCCGCCGCCGGCGTACCATCTCCCGCAGTCTGGGTGCCGCCGGCAGGTTCTTCACCGCGGCGGCATCGGTGACGGTTTCCACCCATCCCTCGACCAGCGCAAGGATCATCTCGAGGCGGGTCAGCGCGGCGGCCTGTTCCGGAGTGGTCGCCTCGTCGAAGACGTCACTACCGAGCGCTTCGGAGAAGCTCGCCGGGTCCATCAGCCGGGAAGGGTCGAGCATTGTCATCGCCCGCGAGACCGCGTTCGGATCGACGGTGATGCCTCGCGCGTACTCCTCGACCGCGCCGAGGACGTGCGCGCGCAGCCACGGGACATGGGCGTACAGGCGCTGGGACGCGGCTTCGCGCAATGCCAGGTAGATCCGGACCTCGGCGGGGTCGACCTCCAGGCCGGAGCCGAACGCCTCGACGTTGGCCGGTATGAGCGCGGCCGTGCGTGCCGGGCTGAGCGGCAGCCCGACGTCGGTGGAGGAGACCACCTCACTGGCGAGCAGGCCGATCGCCTCGCCGACCTGTGCGCCGAACAGCATCCCGCCGATC
>NZ_CAAAFT010000088.1:18100-18995 GCF_900634765.1 Candidatus Protofrankia californiensis
TCACCCATCTGCGCGAGCCCGCTGGAGATACCGCCGCGCATGGCGTCGGCGACCCGGGCGGCCACCGGATCGCACAGCGTCCGCCAGACAGGCAGCGTCACCTCGATCCATCTGCCCCGCGTCCATCCCTGCGCGGTCGTGGCTCCGGCGGGAAGGGGCGTCACCGGGTCGAGCCAGACGTCGGCGAGCCGGATCGCCTGGCGGACGGCCTCGACGTCGGCCTCGGAGACGGCGCGGTCCGCGTCGCCGAGGGTGCGTACCGCGACCTGGCGCGCGAGCTCCCAGTTGACCGGACCGTCGTGCCAGGACAACAGGCGTTCGAGTTCGGCGAAGAACGGGGCTCCGGTGCCGAACGGCATGCCGGAGCCGCCGTCCGCGCCACCCGAGGACGAACCGCTCGGGGTGAACCCGAACGGGAAGCCGCCGCTCATCGCCGTCGTCCCTGCCGGGAGGAAGTGTGGTGCGGTTCATGGACCCTGGATCCGGACATGCACCAACGGTAGTGCGTTTTCCCGGCGATGCCGAAACGACATCACCGGGGTTACCACCGGGACGGGCAGCGACCGCCGCGGGAGCCGCGAGCCGGACGGCTCGTCCTTACGGCCGCTGCTGTCCTCGGTTGTCCTTGAGGCCTTCAGCCGTCTCCTTCAGCCGCGTCCTTCAGCCGTCAGCTCTGTCGGGGGTTCTTCAGCTGTCGGTTCTTCGGTGTCTCAGCCGCGCGAAGCCGACAGCGGCTGGGTGCCTGCCCTACGGTCGGACACATGGGCCATATCTGCGCTGGACCGGATCCGCTGCCCGGCGCCCGCGGCGTGACCACCCACCATCACCATGCGGTCGGCGACCACCATGCCGTCGGCGACGGTCGCATTGCCGGCCCGACTGTTGATCTCAAAGC
>NZ_CAAAFT010000089.1:0-3390 GCF_900634765.1 Candidatus Protofrankia californiensis
GCCGTTGACCGCGAAGCGGCCGGACGGCCGGGCGCGGTACGGCCGGGTGCCGGACGGGTCGTCCTCGCGGCGGTCCGTAAGGAGGAGCTGTCGGTCGACGAGTGCCTGCGAGCCGTTCACAGGCCGGACGTGGGCGGAGTCGCGCTTTTTGTGGGCACGGTGCGTGACCACGACGGCGGGCGTGGAGTCACCGAACTGGAGTACACGGCCCACCCGAGTGCCGGCGCCGAGATGGGACGGGTGGCAGCCGGCGTAGCCGACGCGCACCCGGTGCTGGCCGTGGCCGTCACCCACCGGACGGGTCCGCTCGACGTCGGTGACATCGCCGTTGTCGTCGCGGTGGGCGCCGCGCACCGCGACGAGGCATTCGCGGCGTGTCGTCAGCTGATCGACGAAGTCAAGGCCCAGGTACCGATCTGGAAGCGGCAGGTCTTTCTGGACGGTTCGTCGGAGTGGGTGGGCGCGTGCTGAACGTGGCCTTATCATGAGGGTCGCCTCCCCCTTCCCCATCTTGACGCCGAGGCCGCCATGTGGTTCCTGCTTATTCCGCCGATCGCCGTCCTGATGACTCTTGTCTGGTTCGTCCTGCGTTCGCGTCCTGAACGCCGACCCGAAGCGTTGATCACCGTCGAGGGTTACCGGCGTAGCATGGCCGCTCTCGCGCGGCCGTTGCACTCGTCGCGTGATCCGTCCGCTCATGATCGAAACGGGGCGGTCCGTGCTGGCACCCGGCTACTGGACCCGCGACCACCGGACGCGCCGTAGCTTCTGCCCGCTGTGGATCCCTCGTGCGGGGTAGTTTCTCGGGCCTGCGCGCGCGTGAAACCGCGCGGAACAGGGTCATGATCGCGCGTTTTTCAGCCCGCTAGACTGCGAACATGACGCGGCGTATCCAGACACTCATTGTTGCGTCCACTTTGTCATTGCTGCTCGTGGTCGTGGGTCTGTGGCTACCGGTGCCGTTCGTGCTGCTGTCACCCGGGCCGGTAACCGATACGCTCGGGCGTCCTGACGGTAAGCCGCTGATCGAAATTGATGGCCGGCAGACCTATCCGACCTCGGGGAAGCTTGAGCTGACAACGGTCGAGGAGGTTCCCCGGCTGAACGTGCTCGGCGCGGTCCGTGGCTGGCTCGACAGCGACCAGGCCGTGGTGCCCCGGGAACTGGTACAGCCACCGGGCACCAGCGATGAGGAGATCCGCCAGGAGAACACCGCGGCGATGATCGATTCGCAGGATCAGGCGACCGCCGCGGCTCTCGGTGAGATCGGTGTCGCCGCAACCGGAACGTCCGTGGCCGTCCATCAACTCGGTGAGCACTCACCCGCCGAGGGCAAGCTGCTGCCGGGTGACGTGATCGTATCCGTGGACGGCACCGGCGTCTCCACGCAGGAGCAGCTGCGGGACGCGATAGCGCGCGTCCGCCCCGGGCAGCCGGTGGCCATCTCCTACGTTCGTGACAGCGGCGCGCCCGCGCAGACCTCCATCACGACGGTGCCCGCGCCGGGTGACGCGGGTCGGCCGGCTATTGGGATCATCACCACCGAGAAGCGCAGCTACCCGTTCACGGTGAAGATCAGAATCAAGGACGTGGGCGGACCGAGCGCCGGGCTGATGTTCGCTCTCGGCATAGTCGACCTCCTCGGGCCCGAGCAGCTCACCGGCGGCCGGACGATCGCGGGCACCGGCACCATCGACGCCAGCGGTACGATCGGGCCGATCGGAGGCATCCAGCAAAAGCTCCTCGGCGCCCGCCAAGCCGGTGCCGTGGCCTTCCTCGTACCGGCTGCGAACTGCGCGGACGCCCGGGAGTCCGCGCCGGCCGGTCTCCGGCTCGTCCGGGTCGAAACGTTGAAGGGTGCTATCAGCGATCTGAACGCTCTCGCCGGCAATCCGCAGGCGGACGTCCTCAGCTGCTGAGAACCGGGCAGCTGCCCTCCCACGGTGGTCCTCCGATCGGCCTCCGGCGTCCAGCGCCGGAGGCCGATCCGTCAGCGGAAGTGCTGGCCTGGGACAAAGACGGCGCGATCATGTTTTTCTCGCTCCCGGTCGCTGGTGAGCCCAGGTCCCCGGTCACTAGTGAAAGGTTGCGAGCAGGCCGTCCACGAGGCCGTCGGCAAGGTCCGGATCGACCACGAGCTCCTCCTCCCCGCGTACCCGCAGGCAGGACGCATGCTGCCCGTCGCGGGTCACCCCGACCGCCAACCGCACGTCCTGGCGTTCGGGATGGTTGGCCGCCCAGATCTCGATGTCCACCTCTTCGTAGGGAGCTTCCTGTTCGGCGCTCGGGGGCAGCACGACGAGTTCGGTGACCAGGACGCAGCCGAGGACCTCCGGAGGCCAGCCGATGCCGGCCAGCACCTCGTCAAGGCGTCCGGCGGGCAGGGGCTCCTGCTCGACCGGAGTGAGTGAACCGGGGACGACCTCGCCGATGTGCGAGGCCAGGGTCGGCTCACGGGCGACAAGCTCGGACGTGTCCGCCAGCGCGTAGACCTGACTGGGCTGGTCCCAGCCCAGATCGGCCACGTGCCGCTCGACCTCCAGCACGACGGAAGTCAACTCACTGATGTCGGGGCTGCTCACTAGCCCATCCTCTCCGATGGTGCCAGTCGGGCACTGGCGTAGGTTGCCTCCCAGGTGGACAACCCGGTCGTGTGCCCCCGACACAAGGAGGAGCGAGTGGCAGCAGCCCGCAGACCACTGGTGGTGCGTACCCGCATCCTCGTCCCCACTCTGGTCGTGGTCATTGTTCTGATCGTTCTACTCGGCGTCTTCACGCGGGTCTACACCGACCTGCTCTTCTTCCGGTCGGTCGGCTTCGGCAAGGTCTTCAACACCGCCCTGTCAACGCGGATACTGCTCTTCGTCGTCTTCGGTGCGCTGATGGCTGCCGCGGTGGGCACCAACCTGGCGCTCGCGTACAAGCTGCGACCACCGGTCCGTCCGCTCTCCCTCGAACAGCAGAATCTCGAGCGCTACCGGGTCGCCATCGAACCGTACATGGTCCCGATCCTGCTCGCGGTCTCGATCCTGTTCGGCATCGTAGCGGGTATCTCGGCATCCGGTCGGTGGCGGACCTGGCTGTTGTGGCGCAACGGCGAGTCCTTCGGGCAACGAGACGCCCAGTTCCACCGTGACATCAGTTACTACGCATTCACCTATCCGTTCCAGCGCTTCCTGCTCGGCTTTCTGTTGACCACCGTGGTGCTGTCGTTGCTGATAACACTGGTGACGCACTACCTGTTCGGCGGTATACGGCTGCAGACCCAGGGCGAACGGGTGGTGTCGGCGGCGAAGGCGCACATATCCGTCCTGCTGGGCCTGCTCGCCCTGCTGAAGGCGTGGGCTTACTACCTCGATCGCTTCGGGCTGGTTTTCTCCTCACGCGGGG
>NZ_CAAAFT010000089.1:3927-4671 GCF_900634765.1 Candidatus Protofrankia californiensis
ATCCGTCCTGCTGGGCCTGCTCGCCCTGCTGAAGGCGTGGGCTTACTACCTCGATCGCTTCGGGCTGGTTTTCTCCTCACGCGGGGCGGTGAACGGAGCGTCCTACACCGACACGCACGCGGTACTTCCCGCGAAGCTCATCCTGTTGTTCATCTCACTGCTGTGCGCGGTGTTGTTCATTTACAACATCTTCCAGCGGGGATGGACGTTGCCCCTGCTGTCCGCCGGAATACTCGTGCTGTCCGCCCTGGTGGTGGGAGGTATCTACCCGGCGATCGTCCAGCAGTTCCAGGTCCGGCCGAACGAGGCCTCCCGTGAGGCGCCCTACATCTCCCGGAACATCGCGGCCACCCGCTCCGCATACGGGATCGACCGGATAAGACCGCAGGCCTACGACGCGGCCAACACCCCCAACAGCACCGAGCTCGGAGCGGGCTCGGCAACGCTGTCCAACGCCCGCCTGCTGGACCCGAATGTGCTGTCCCCGACCTACGACCAGCTCCAGCAGATCCGCGGATACTACGGATTCCCGGCCTCGCTCGACATCGATCGTTACACCATCGCGGGCCCGGACGGGCGCAGCGGCACCCAGGACTACGTGGTCTCCGTCCGCGAACTCGATCAGAACGGTCTCGCGCAACAGCAGCGGAACTGGATCAACCTGCATCTGACGTACACCCACGGCAAGGGATTTGTCGCGGCGCCGGCGAACACCGTCGACAGCTCCGGGCGCCCGGTCTTCAC
>NZ_CAAAFT010000090.1:0-9493 GCF_900634765.1 Candidatus Protofrankia californiensis
CTCGAACATCGGCATTTTCAACGCCGGGCAACAAGCACGGTCGGCCCGGCCGGGTCGAGGGCGGCGACGACGTCCGCGGTGCGATACCCGGCGTCGGCCGTCACCACGGGTGGGAAGACGGTCGCGCCGGCGCCGGTCAGGGTGTTCTCGGTGGCTGTCATCATCGGGCGCAGCTGGGCGTAGTCGTTCTCGTCGTTGACGACCTCGGCGGTCAGGCTGAGCTGGTCACGGGCTGCGTTGTTCTGCGCGTTGTAGCCCTGCAGGTAGCCGCCGTGGACGTTTTTCATGACGCGGCTTTCCGGGTCGGTCACGTTGACGCGGGATTTCGGGTCGCGCTCCGGCGGTTTCGGTTTCCGACCGCGGATCCCCTTCCCGGTCTGCTGGATTCTTTCGCCGCGTGCGCGTAGCGCGTCCTGGTGGGCGGCCTGCTCGGCGGTCCAGCCGTCGTCGAGGGTCTGCCGGGCCGCGGTGAGGCGCGCATGGCGGGTTGCCTTGCCATGCAGGGCTTTGGGTAGGCCACTGACCGGTGGCAGGGTGCCGGGCGGGCGTGGTGGGGACGGGGGCATGCCCGGCAGGGTGTCGTCGTCGAGGTCGGCGCGGTGGGACTCGGCGAGGACTTCGGCGACGATCCGCGCGAGTTCGGTCTCGATCTCGTCGGTGAGCGTGGAGAGTTCCTTCTCGATGCTCGCGAGGGTCCGGTTCGCGCGTAGTGACGCCGGGCAGCGCAGCTTGGTCCCGTCGATCGCGGTGAGGGTGAGGTCACCGAGGCCGGCGTTCAGGCAGATCCCGAGGACGGGCACGAACAGGTCGGCGAGCTCGGTTTCGAACCGGTCACGGAACCGGGCGGTCGTGACATGGTCGGGAACGGCGTTGCCGGTGAGGTAGCGGTAGGTGATGTCGGTCTGGCAGCGTTGTTCGATCTGGCGTGAGGAGCGTTCCCCGTCGCAGTAGGCATAGACGAGGAGGGTCGCCATCATCACCGGGTGGTAGGCTGCCCCGCCTTTGCCGTCAGCCCGGTAGGCATTCACGAACGCCGAGGTGTCCAGCGACTCGACAAGTTCGATCACGAAATTGGCGAAGTGGTCGGCGGGGAGCCACTCCCGCATATCCTGGGGAAGCAGGAAAGGCTGAGACCTCTGCACCGGACGGAAGTTCTGCGCCATGCCCGCTCCCCTTCGGCAGCCCCACTCACCGTTGACATTGCTATTGTCCCGCGACCAGGGAGAAAAAGGCCGAGCTGCGCGCCGGGTACCACTGGCGGACACATCCAGGAATATCCGCCAGGTGACAGACTCCCATCCCCGCGCCAAACAGCGCCCAGCTGAACGACCGACAGACAAACACGACACGTCGGGCGATTATCCAAGGACGGATGTCCCGGACGATACGGGGCAACTGCACCATACGGTTCGTGCAACACCCTCCAGACTGAACCGTTTAATCGGATGGTCCGAGCTGCTGCTTTCGCTCGGAGGGGTGTAGTCAAACGTGTAGCCGAGCCGGCGAACGTCCGCGGACGGCGGCCGACGCCGATGGAATCGGCGCCCAGGTCAGGCCGACTGCGCGAGCGAACCTGGACGCCGACAGACCGGTGCAGAATCTAAGGAAGCTTTGCGCGCGGCGCTGCTGCTGCCATTATTGAAAGCGCAGGGCACCGCCCCCGGTGCTGTGTGCCACCGGCAGCCAGGGTGGCAGCCAAGCTGGTCGATGACCAAGGACCTCGGCGAACGTCCACGAACAAGACCAGACCCGTGACCTACGCCGATGGATGTTAGCGGACATAGGTGAACAAAGTACACGAAAGCTCATAATCCGTCGGTCGTGGGTTCGAGTCCCACCCGCCCCACGAGCCGGCTTCGCCCGCTCGCTGCCCTTCGGGGGCAGCTTCGCCGGCGGCCGCGATTTTTTCCGGGGGGCCGGGGGCGACCCCGCGCCCCCGGCGGCGGGCGGCGGGCGTCGGACCCGGGCCCGCGGGATCTGTCTGGTCGGGGTGATTCCTGTTGAGGCGCGTTAGGTTCGCGAGTTTGTGCATGATTAGAGCGTGTCTCATATGGGGAGTTTCTTCCAACAGGTGAGCGCGGCAGCAAGGGAGAGAAAACCGAGGAAGTTGTGGCCGTTCCGTTCGTACCGGACCGTCAGTCGACGGTAGCCATCCAGCCACGCCAGCGTTCTCTCGATCTTCCATCGGTACCGGCCGAGGCGTTCACCGTCCTCGATCCCCCGCCTGGCGATACGGGGAACGACACCACGGTCACGCAGGAAACGGCGCAACTCCGGATAGTCGTAGCCCTTGTCCGCACGCACCTTCACCGGCAGCCGGCGGCGCGGACCCCGCCGCGACCGCACGGCGGGAATGCCGGTGACCAGCGGGACGAACCCCTGGCTGTCGTGCAGGTTCGCCGCGGAGACCCCCACGACCAGCGGCAGCCCGCCCCCGTCGGTCAGCACATGGATCTTCGAGCCGGGTTTGCCGCGGTCGACCGGGTTCGGCCCGGTCAAAGATCCCCTTTTTTCGCCCGCAGGCTGGCCGCGTCCACGATCGCCGACGACCAGTCCACATCCCCGGCCGCATCGTGGGCGTCGAGGACCGCCCGGTGCAGCCGGGGCCAGACTCCCGCCCGGGTCCACTGCTGGAAGCGCCTGTTGGCGGTGGGTACCGACACCCCGAACTCGCCCGGTAGATGCCGCCAGGCGCATCCCGCGGTCAGCACGTACACCACCGCGGTGAACACCGCCCGGTCCTCGACCGGGGCGGTCCCGCCTCCCTGCCGGCGGGTCTCGAACCGGGGCAGCAGCGGTTCGACCAGTTCCCACAACTCGTCCGGGACCAGACTCAGAGCGAGACCGCTCTCCATCACATCCATGATCAGCTATGTACCCGGAACGGCCACGTGAGACACGCTCTTAGCCGGAGCGGATTCCCCCGCGCTGAGGCTGGGGCGGGCGTGTCCCGCCAGTCACGTCGATGCGGGCAGGACTTCCCGCGCCTTCCCGCGATCGTCTTCGGCTGGACCTCTGGGCGATGGATGCCGCCGACAGCGACCGCATGCAGCCCCGACACATGTTCCGCTGACGGGATCCGGCCACGCTACCCGAGGTCGAGGTCCATGGCGACGGCCCGGACGGGTGCTCCGTCGGCCCCGGTGAGACGCAGCGGCAGCGCGGTCACGAAGGGGTCGAAGTCGACCGCCTCGATGTTGCACAGGTTCTCACCGATGATCCCGCCGTGGCGGGCGATGACGTGGTGCACCGGAAAGCCCTCCCCTGGATGATCGGCAGCGGGCGTCTCGTCGATGCTGGCGGCGTCCAGCAGGAACGTCCGCACCCCGAGATTGACCATTCGCGTTGCGGCGTCCTCGTCGAGGAACGGATGATCGAAGTATCTCGGCGTTCCGTAGTACGCAGACCAGCCGGTGTGCAGGATCGTGACGATTCCGGGGCCGATGCGGTCGGCGGATGCGGAGGCGGTGAGGTGGTCCCACGTGATCCGCTCCCGGGGCGCCAGCCCGGTCACATCCAGGATGACCCCGGGACCGGCCAGCAGGTGCAGGTCGAGCTCGTCGACGCGAGCACCGTTCGGTTCGACATGGTAGGGCGCGTCGACGTGCGTCCCGGTCTGTGATCCGAGATGCACGTCGAGCAGGTTGAAGCCGGCCGTCTCGATCGTGGCCGCCGGTCGGACCCGCGGGACGGGATCACCCGGGTAGACCTGGGTGCTCTCGTCCAGTGGCACCGACAGGTCGACGATCCGACGGATTCGCATGCTCGATCCTCTACTCCGCGCGAGCGGCTTGGCGTCGCCCCGCTCTGGGAGAGCGACTGGCCCGGGCACAGCGCTGCTGGGGCGTCGAGCCGGCGGACACCTTGGTGCTCCTGTCACGGATAGGTTGGGACTGCCTCGGGGCAGTGCGGTTCCGCGCGGCTGATGCACTCGACGAGATGCGGTCGCGAGGCCGGGCGCCGTCTCCTGACCACGGCTCGGCGAGGTCCCTGATCGGACGCCCGGCAGCACGGGATCGGGCACGGTCGAGCCAGGGGGTCAGGTTCGATCATGCGATTGGCAGACTATGATTCATGCTATCGGAAGACTAGATGGCATGCAATTGGTAGAGTAGTTGTGTGATCGACTATCGGCGTCGGATCATCGACAACACGCTGGACGAGCTTCAGCCGCATCTTCGTGCCTTGTCGATCCATGGGCCGAAGGGGGTCGGCAAGACCGCGACCGCGATGCGGCGCGCCGCATCGGTCATCGACCTCAGTCTTCCCGCTCAGCGTGAGATCGTGACAGCTGACCCGTCGATTCTGACCCGTCTGCCCGGGCCGGTGCTGGTGGATGAGTGGCAGCGCCTTCCCGAGATGTGGGACCACGTGCGCCATGCGGTCGACGCTGGCTCGCCGCCCGGTCACTTCATCGTCGCCGGTAGCTCTGCACCGCGAGGGGCGGTGGTCCACTCGGGCGCCGGGCGGATCGTACCGATGCGGATGCGTCCGTTGAGTATCGCGGAGCGGGGTATCGAGACGCCGACCATGAGCCTGGCCGCGCTCCTCGACGGGAATCGGGATGTCGGCGGGACTACCGCGCTCCGCCTGACGGACTACGTCGAGGAGATCACGGCGTCGGGCTTTCCCGCCATACGCAGTCTGCCCCCGCGCGTGCGTCGGGCGGAGTTGGACGCGTACCTGGACAACGTCGTACAACGGGAGTTCCCCGAACAGGGCTACCCGGTCCGCCGGCCGGCCGTGCTGCGTGCCTGGCTGGCCGCCTACGCCGCCGCGACCTCGACAACGATGGCCTATTCGAAGATCCTCGACGCGGCCACCGCTGGGCTGGCGAACAAGCCTGCCAAGGAGACGACGCTCGCTTATCGCGACGCTCTGTCCTCATTGTGGTTGCTCGATGCGATACCGCCGTGGATCCCCAGCCGGAACCACTTGGACCGGCTCGGCCAGTCCCCCAAGCACCATCTGGCCGACCCTGCTCTGGCCGCACGACTGCTCGGACTCGATGCCGCCGCACTGCTGCGAGCCGAGCAGGGCAGCACAGACCTGTCAGAGGGCACGATCCTCGGTGCACTGTTCGAGCACCTTGCCGCGCTCAGCATCCACACCTACGCCGAGGCCGCCGAGGCTCGTGTGGGACACCTACGCACCCGCAACAACGACCACGAAGTGGATCTCATAGTCCAGCATTCGGACGGCCGAGTAGTTGGGATCGAGGTCAAGCTGGCCGACCGGGTCGAGGATGCCGACGCCAAGCACCTCCAATGGCTTCGCGGCCGGATCGGAAAAGACCTGATCGATGCCGTCGTCATCTACGCAGGCGAGCATGCCTACCGCAGGCGTGACGGCGTTGCCGTCGTACCGTTGGCACTGTTTGGTCCATGATCACCACGGGCGGCCCCGAGGGGATGATCGAAGTGCTGGACACCGGCTTCAACCCCACCCTCATCCCCCGACCCCGACTACAGCGACCGCCCCGATGTGGAAGGTGGGCGCTTCAGCCGTCCGCCGGCCGGGCGCCGGTCCTCGGGCTCACCCGGAACTCCCGCGCCACCTCCGCCTGGCTCGCGCCCTGGGCGAACCGGTCGGCCGCAGCCAGCCGGACCTGCTCGCGTTGCACCTGCTCGGCGGGCGTCAACCCGCCACCCGTCGCGTACCTCGTACCAGCGGACTACCCGCCCTCACGGGTGGCCGTCACCAGGCTTATTGACCCCACACATTAAAGATCAGTACTACGGGGCGGATCGCATCACCGAGGGCGGTTTCGTCCTCTACAACCCGGCGAAGATGCGGGTCGAGCGTTACCGCTTCCGCGGAGCGCGGATCAGCACGCCTTACAACATCGACGAGGTTGATCCGGAAGGAGCACGTTTCCGCCAGACCAGTCACGACGATGTGGCCTTCGTCGGCCAGGTCAGTGAATACCTCGCTTGACCATCGGATCACGTGGAGAGCCGGATGCTCGGCCAACGGGCACGTCCGGTTCGGGGGGCGGGGACGGGAAAACCGACGCCTGAAAGGGCGCATGGCGTCCCGTCCCCGACCCAACACCTCAAGAAGGGCGTGCACACGGTCGGGGTGCGCCGCCAGTACACCGGCACCACCGGACGGATCGAGAACGCGCAGGTCGCGGTCTACCTGACCTACACCACCGACCGCGGGCATGCATGCATCGACCGCGCGCTCTACCTGCCAAAGATCTGGACCGGTGACCCGCACCGGTGCACGGCAGCCGGGGTCCCTGACGACGTCACGTTCGCGACGAAGCCGGCGCTGGCCCGGCGCATGCTCACCCAGGCCCTGGACGCCGGCGTGAGCGCCGGCTGGGTGACCGCCGACGAGGTCTACGGCAACGACCCGGCGCTACGCGCCGACCTGGCCCATCGCGGCATCGACTACGTGCTCGCCGTCGCGAAGGACCACCGGATCGTCACCGGCATCGGCGTCCGCAAGGCCGTCGAGCTCGCTGTCCGCCTTCCCACCAGCTCCTGGCAGTCCCGCTCCGCCGGTGCCGGTTCCAAAGGCCACCGTTTCTACGACTGGGCGCTGATCGACACCGTCGACGGCGATCTACCCGGACGGCACTGGCTGCTCATCCGCCGCAACCAGGCCACCGGCGAGTACGCCTTCTACCGCGCCCACGCATCCCACCCCGTCCCCCTGCCGGTGCTGGTGCGGGTCGCCGAGCGCAGGTGGACGGTGGAAGAAACGATCCAGACCTGCAAGGAACTCACCGCCCTGGATCAGCACCAGGTCCGCACCTGGACCTCCTGGCAGCGCTGGACCATCCTCGCGATGCTCGCCCACGCGTTCTTGACCGTCACCGTCACCGTCACCGCCGCCGACCAGCGTGACCAGCACAGCCACGACGACGCCGACCTGCTTCCCATGACCGTCGGCGAGATCCGGCGGCTGTTCGTCGCCCTCCTCACACGCCCCGCGGCGTCCTTCGACCACGTCCTGCGCTGGTCACGGTGGCGGCGCCGGCACCAGGCCAACGCCAAAGCCAAAGCCAGCCACTACCGACGCCATAACCACCAACCCAACTGATCACAAAACAGCGGCTGCCGTACTAGGCGACAGACGGGATAGCTGAGGACCCAGAGCGCGGTGCTTGCACCGCCAACGGGGTAAGATCTCGATTGAAATTAGGCGACGGAAAGCCAATGACGGGGAGAGATGGAACAAGAGCTCGAATCCTTTCTAGATGACGCCGCCAGCCGGCGACGCACGAACTTCGTTCAGATTTCAATCCGGGATTTACTTGGGAAGTGGGGGGCAAAACGCCGAGGGGTCGCCATTGTCGAAAAGATCAGTGGCGACCTCGACGAAAAAGGCCTAATAACCGATCCACCGTTTACGGATGGGTGGATCGACACAGAGGTTCGCCTTATACCGACTAATACGATCGAAACAGAAGATTCGACGGTAGGAAAGTCACAGGAAAAAGTGGCTGTTCAGCCCTTGGGCGAGCGTCAGCAAAATCTACGGGAAGTCGCTCTTCGGGTCCGAAGCCTTCGATCATCCAGCGGAAAGATTTGCTCCGTACCGCCAGACGCAGATATACAGACCGCGCAGTCCTTGATGATGCAAGGAGATTATTCACAACTTGCAGTCACTAGTGGAAAAAGGGATCTGCGGGGCGCTGTGAGCTTGGAGTCAATTGCCCAAGCACAGATGGTCCGCGATGTCAAGCATGCGACAGATGCATGCGTTCCTGCACAGGTTGTCGAACTGGATGACGATCTACTGGCATTAATCCCACGGATCATTGAGGCAGGTTTCGTCTTCGTCCGCGATCTCGACAAGTCAATTAGCGGTATCGTTACCACCGCCGATCTAAGTGCCGAGTTTGCAACTCTAGCAACTCCCTTCTTCCTTGTCGGAGAAATCGAAAGAAGGCTTCGCCGGGCCATTGATCTACATTTCTCCCCCGAAGAGCTAAAACTTATACGTAACGAGGCGGATGGAACTCGTACGGTGCAATCTGCGGACGACTTGACCGTAGGAGAATACGTCCGCCTACTAGGCAATCCAGCCAATTGGGAGCGTCTCTCTTGGAAGGCTGACAGGAAGATCTTTATTGAGACCCTGGAAGAGTTTCGAAACGTCAGAAATGAGATCATGCATTTTAGTCCAGACCCGATTGAAGAGGATCGGATAGACCGGCTTCGCTATCTGATTAGATGGCTAAGGCTGATTCAGTCGTGACTACTATTACCAAACCAGATCAGCAGAGCCTTCCCGCAGTGGATGAGCAGTGTTTCGACCGCTCTCCGCCATGTATCTACTGCGCAAGTGGCCGTTTGACGCCGGGGCAGCCCGAGTACGGTCCGATGAAAATCGAATGGCGGCGTGCACAGTCCGTGACCGTCGCTCGGGAGAGTGCCGTACTGCAGTCGTACTGCGACGGGGGCGGACGTCCGTGGACATTGGTGGACGTCGCCGAGCCCGTGACCTGGACCAACGAACGGCGGTGGACGTTCGTGGACAGTGCGCCGAGGGCTACGGATCAAGAGGTTGGCATGTCGGGTCTGTAGCCAAGTGTGTAGCCCAGCCGGCGGACATCAGCGGACGCCGACGTACAGACGCGGAGTCGGTGCCCAAGCCGTGCCGACTGTACGGACGAGCCCGGACACCGGCGGACGATCCGGACCGACTTTGCAAGGCAGGGGTTAGGGGTTCAAGTCCCCTCGTCTCCACAGGCACTTTGACCGATCGTCGATCTTCACGGGCTGTCGTCAGTCAGCGGATCGTCAGCAGGGTCGGTCAGGGCCGCCCGAAGCCGATCGTGGTAGTCCTTCGGCCGGTGGGTGTACCGGTTCAGAGTCGTACTCGCGTGCTCGTGTCCGAGCGCGGCTTGCGCGACGTTGACCAGCACCCTTTCGGAGAAACTGGCGCCGCGGTGGCGTACGAGTGCCGGACGTCGTGGAGTCGGATCACCGGTAGTCCCGCTGTCCTGGCGTGCTGCTGGAACCAGTCGGTGATCGTGTCCGGGTGGATCGGCCGTCCGGCCAGCAGAAGAGCAGATCGCTGTCGTAGCCGAACTCGGCGCGGTCGTCCTCCTACTGTTCGATGTACTCGGTGAGCGCCTGCAGGGTCACCGGGTCGAGCACCAGCGGCCGCGGTAGGCGTTGTCGGTCTTCTGCTCCCCGTCCTCGGCCCTGTTGTCGACGACGACCCGGGGCACGGTCGGCGGGATCGTGCCGTGGTCGAGATCGACGTCGCGACGTCGAAGCCCGGCGAGTGCGTCGCGCCGCAGCCCGTTGTTGAGCGCCATCCTCACCGACGGCGCCGACGATCCGATGCGGCATCTGGGTATCGACGTCGGCGACCTCGCCGGGCTTTCAGAGGCGGCGTTGGCCGCGGTGCTTGCGGACCTGCATCGCTGGGAGGAGCACGGGGACCCGCAGGGCCAGTTGCCGCGGTTCAAGCGTCACGACGACAAGTCGATCGCAGTGGTGACCTTCCGGTGACGAAGTCGTTGGAC
>NZ_CAAAFT010000091.1:0-5147 GCF_900634765.1 Candidatus Protofrankia californiensis
ACATTGCGCCGGGCCCTGTTCGCGTTGCGCTTCCAGGAAAAAAACATTCTGCTGTCGAGTGACATCACTGACAGCTCCCGTATTCTCTACGTGCGTAACCCACGTGACCGGGTGAGCAAGGTCGCGCCCTGGCTGACCCTGGACGGCGACCCGTACCCGGCGGTCGTCGACGGCCGGGTGACGTGGATCCTCGACGGCTACACGACCACCGACGGATATCCCTATGCCGAACGTCGGACGCTCGGCTCGGTGACCGCGGACGCGGTGACCAACCGTGCATCCAACCGGCCCGGGCAGGCCGCGAACGAGGTCAACTACATCCGTAATTCCGTGAAGGTCACCGTCGACGCCTACAACGGAACCGTCACGCTCTACGCCTGGGACGAGGCGGATCCCGTCCTGAAGACCTGGATGAAGGCGTTCCCGGGCACCGTGAAGGCGAAGAAGGACATTCCCGCGTCCCTGCTGAGCCATCTCCGCTACCCGGAGGACCTCTTCAAGGTGCAGCGGGATCTCATCGCCTCGTACCACGTGACCGATCCGCGTGAGTTCTACTCGCAGGAGGACTTCTGGGCGGTTTCGCCGTCCCCGGACGACCAGAACCAGACGCAGCCGCCGTTCTACGTCTACAGCCAGCTGATCGGGCAGTCGCAACCCAGCTTCAACCTGACCTCCCCGCTGCTGGCGCGGGGATCATCGAAACTCGCCGCCTACATGGCGGTGTCGAGTGATCCCGGCAACTACGGCGAGTTCCAGGTCCTGCAGCTGCCCAAGGGCGTCACGATCAACGGGCCGGTCCAGGTACAGAACCTCATCGAGTCCAATGCGAAGATCTCCCAGGAGCTGAGCCTGCTGCGGGGCCAGGGCTCGCGGACCATCCAGGGGAACCTGCTGACCCTGCCGGTGGCGGGCGGGCTGCTCTATGTCGAGCCGTACTACGTCCAGGCGCGGGAGAACGCGGTGTATCCGACCCTGCAACGGGTGGCGGCGGTCTTCGGCGAGAACATCGGTTTCGCGCCGACCCTGAGCGAGGCGCTGGGACAGGTCTTCGGCACGGCTACCGGGCCACCCAGCGCGGGAACAGGCGGGACGGGAACGGGCGGGAACGTTCCGCCGAGCAGTACGAGCGATCCGCAGATCCGGCAGGCGATCACCGATGCCGACCGCGCGTTCACTGCCGGGCAGGAGGCGTTGAAGAAGGATCCCCCCGACTTCACCGTCTACGGCACCGCGCAGAAGGACCTGTCGGACGCGTTGGACCGGTTGGCGCGGCTGACAGGGGTGGCACCGTCATCGCCGGTGAGCCCTTCGCCGTCGCCCTCTCCTTCCTCTCCGCCACAGCCGGCGCCGGCTGCCCCTCCGCCGTCGACTCCCGCGCCGGCGGCGGCTCCTACCAGCGTGCTGCTCCCCGTCGCACCGGCGAGCACGGCGTCGGCTCGGGCACCAAGCGGGTAGCCGGCGAGTGGGAGCCTGCCGGCGGCAGCCGGCTGGCAGCCGATCGAGAAATTCGATCAAGCTCGTTTGACACCACCCACCCTGCATCTAGTATGGTGAAGCCACACCGACGCGGGGTGGAGCAGCTCGGTAGCTCGCTGGGCTCATAACCCAGAGGTCACAGGTTCAAATCCTGTCCCCGCTACCAGGGAAAACGTCCCCGGATAGATCTTATCCGGGGACGTTTTCGCGTCCGTGTAGCCAGATTTGTAGCCGGGCACTGTACGGGCGTGCCCTCGATCAGCCCTCGCCAGACTCCTCGGGCTCCTCCGCCTCCTCCCTTCCGAGGATCAGGTTCGTGATCGCCGTGGCGGTAGTAGCCTCCCGGTCGAGGTCGCCGGTCCGCTGCACGTAGGTCGCGAGCGTGAATGCCATGCTGGCATGCCCGATGCGTTCGCTGACGACCTTCGGGTTCGCCCCGGCGTCGATCGACACGGTTGCGTAGCTGTGGCGCCCGTCGAAGGTGATCTGCTCGTGGTCGGCAACGGTCGGATGTGAACCTTCGGCGGTTGGCCGGAACCGCTACAGCCGATCGGCTACATCGCCGCTGCCGCTGCCGCTGCCGTGGGCAAGGGTGAGCCGGTGGCTGTCCGAGCCTCTACTTGAATGTCACCGAGCCGCAGCCGAGCATCTCCGGCGGTGAGATCGAAGCTGATTTCCCGACGGTGACGAGACGGGATCCGGAGAAGTTGTAGAAGGTGCTGTCGCCCCGATAGTCCTTACCGTTGGTGCTGCTGCCTGTCCAGCTTTCGATCGCGGCGGCAGGCGGCTGCGTCCGGCGGCACCCCCACGTTGCCGCGTTCCGCAGTGAGGCGCCGTACGGCAGCGCCGCCTGCTGCCCGTCGAGTGTGACCAGCCGCAACCGGGCGTCGACATATCGGAAGACTGTTGCCAGCTGCATCGCCGCTCCCTGGTCGAACCGGACGAACACCTCCGCGTGCCCGTCCCGGTCGGCGTCGACCGAGCCGAGTACACCCTGCGCCGCGGGGTCCGGCCCACTGTCGAAACGAACTTCCTCGGTACGGCCGGTCGAGTAGACGACACGGAGCAGACCGGCAGCGGGAAGCGTGATCGATTCTGTGCGGCCGTCACCGTCGACGTCACCGTCCCGAGCCGCTTGCGGCGAGCCGTTCGAGCTCGACGACGGCGACGCTGGGCGGATTGCCGTTCCCGGCGATGCTGATCGGACCGCACTCACCTGGCCGGTGCCTGCCGATGTCGAGGCGCCCGACGGCCGTGTGCCGGATGAATCCACGGTATCGGTACCGGTGCAGCCCGTTGTCATCAGGATGAGCGCGGTGGCTGCCGCGACAGCGACAACGATGGAAGGCGCAGATATGCGCACGACGACCCCCGGCAGTCAGAAAAAGTGTCTGTTCTGCATATCCGATGATTCAGATGGATACGAGACCGCTGTGGTGTGACGGGCCTGTCCGGATACTGACAGGGGTAAAGCAGCCGTTACCTCGTTGAAATGCTGCGGGTTTTGTTGGAACGCGGCGGAACGCCGACCGGCTTTCGTACGGGCGACGAAGCCGTGGCGGTCACCGCCGGGCGCATGTCGCGACGGGCTCAGGGCCGGAGGGTGCGCCACGGGCGCAGGGCCGGGGGTATAGGCCGCGGGCTCAGGGTCGGGGGGTGCGCCAGGGGCTCGCCGGGCGTAGCAGGTCGGCCGAGCGCAGCAGCACCTCGGCGAGCATGCGGGCTTCCTCGGGCGTGAGGTAGGCGGCGGCGAGGGCGTCGAGCATCGGAGCGTCCAGACGCAGCAGGATCACTGGAGCCTGCCCCGGGGCGGCCGGCGGCTCAGGCCGGACCGTGATCTCTGCCTGACCGATCCGGGTGGTCAGAACGCCGTCCTGCGGATCGTGATGAACCAGTGCCATGGTCATCCACTCCTCCTGAACCAAACCGGTTCCGGCTGTTGCACATGTTGGACTCTCGTCCCCCGGTACTGGTTGCTCCGGTCGGACGTCGGCTTCCCGACCCTGGACGCGAGAGAAGCATGATCGTGCTGCTTCCGGCTCGCTCGGTGCTGTCCGGACAATGCAGCCACGCCGTGGTCCTAAAAGTAGTCATACGGGCACGCAGTTGAATGTAGGTGAGGGAAACTTCGATCTTAATTCACGATCAGTAGTTCTATTGCTGCCTATCGCCTACCTCTGGAAGGGTCGAGATGACGCCGAGCTCCGAGGGGCCCACTGCCGACGTGCCGGGGCGGGACCGCCGTGATCCCTATCATTCCGCGCTGCTGCGTGGCCTGACCATGCCACGCACGCGTCCGCGTCAGGCGGTGGGACAACGGCCGGCACGGCCGGCAGGGGACTGGAGCATGATCGGACGGCGGGAGTTCCTCCGCCTGTCCGGCTTGATGACCGGTGGTGGCGTCCTGCTGGCAGCATGCGGTGAGGACCGCCCCGTATCCCCACCGCCACCCCCGGAGCCGAGCCCTCTCCCGGAGCTCACCGTCACCGATTACTGGACCGGCAAGACGCCCGCCGGCCATCTCGACTTCGCGAACTGGCCGCTGTACATCGACACGTCCGCGGTCCGGGCGGACGCCCATCCGACACTCGACACGTTCACCCACGCGACCGGTATCACGGTCTCCTACCACGAGGTCATCGAAAACGACGAATCGTTCTATGCGGGGATCCGGCCGCTGCTCGAGGCAGTACGCCCGGTCGGTTACGACCTGATGGTCATCACCAACGGGCAGGTGCTCGCCGAACTCATCCGGCTGAACCACCTAGCGCCGCTGGACGCAAGCCGGCTCCCGGCCTTTTTCGCCAACGCCGACGAGAGTGTCGTGAATCCCGCCTACGACCCGAACAACCGGTTCACGGTCGCCTGGCAGTCGGGAATCACGGGGATCGCCTACGATCCCAACCGCACCGGCCGGGAGATCAGAAGCTTCAACGATCTGTTCGATCCGGCTTTCGCCGGTCGGGTCGGGATGTTCGGTGACGTCCGTGACCTGCCGAACTTCACCTTGGTGGGCATGGGAATCACGCCTGAGACGTCGACGCCGGCGCACTGGCGGAAGGCCGCGGATATCCTGCGCAAACAACGGGACGACCGTATCGTCCGCAACTACTACCAGCAGGACTACATCGAGCCTCTCAAGAAAGGGGATATATGGCTGTCCATGGCGTGGTCCGGAGACATTTTCCAGGCCAATTCCGAGGGCGCCGACCTGCGTTTCATCATTCCCGACGAGGGTGGAATAATGTGGACAGACAGCATGTGCATCCCGGTTACCGCACCACATCCGGTGGACGCCATCACCTTCATGGACTTCGCCTATCAGATCGACATCGCCGCGAAACTCGCCGAAGGGATCAACTACATCACCCCGGTACCGTTCGCGCGGGACCGGATCATCCGGGACGCGGGTGCCGCCAGCGGTGCCGCACAGGCGCAGATGATGGCCACCGCCAACAGCCCGCTGGTCTTCCCCGTCCGTTCGGATCTGGCCCGGCTCCGGCGCTACCGCGTCCTGACCAGGGCCGAGGCCGCCGAGTGGAACAGCCTGTTCCAGCCCATCTACCAATCCTGACGGCTACCAGCCCTGCCCCGTCCGGTACCGGTCCTGACAGCTGCCAGCCCGACCTGTCCTCTCCGATCTGCCTGCTCCGATCTGCCCGATCCGACCC
>NZ_CAAAFT010000091.1:5172-7342 GCF_900634765.1 Candidatus Protofrankia californiensis
CTCCGATCTGCCCGATCCGACCCACCGATCCGACCCACCGATCCGACCCACCGATCCGACCCACCGATCCGACCTGTCAGCTCTGGCGGCGCGGGCAGGGCCGGCTCAGCCCTCGGACAGCGCTGCCGGCGGGGCCGTCGTGAGCACCGGATCCGGATCCGATGCCAGGTCCGCTGCCGTGTCGAGTGCCGCCCGGAGAGCGGCCGACAGCACGTCCACGTCGGCGAGGTCGATGACCAGCGGCGGGCAGAAGGCAAGGGTCGACGTGCCGATCGGACGGACGATGACGCCGTGGGCGAGCATGCGGTTACGGGTCGCGGTGGCGTCCAGTCCGCTCGGCAGGTCGACCGCCCACATGGCGCCGCAGCCGCGGACGTCGGTGAGACCGTGCGTCCTCGCGACCGAGCGCAGCCCGGCCGCGAGGCGGTCACCTATCGCCGGTGCCCGGTCGATCAGGCCCTCGGACTCCAGCAGGCCGATGTTGGCAAGGGCGGCGGCGCACGCCGCCGGATGCCCCGCATAGGTGCCGCCGTGGCGCAGCAGCACGGCCGGGCGGTTGAGCGGTTCGTGTACGGCGGGACCGACGAGCACTCCGCCCAGCGGTTGGTAGCCGCTGGTGACAGCCTTGGCAAAAGTGACGATGTCGGGCCGAACACCGAAGTGGCCCGCGCCGAACCAGCCTCCCAATCGGCCGAATCCGGTGATCACCTCGTCGAGGATCAGGAACGCGCCGTGACGGTCGCACAGGTCACGCAGCCCGGTGAGGTAACCCGGACGCGGGGGATGGACGCCACCGGCGCCGATCACAGGCTCGGCGATCACCGCGGCGACCCGGCCGTGGTTGCCGTCCATCACCGCGCTCACCGCGTCCAGGTCATCCTTGCCGACCTGGACGATGTCGCCGACACCCGGGCCGAATCCGTCCCGGTTGGCCGGAAGGCCGGTCAGGCTCATCCCGCCGTAGGTGACGCCGTGGTAGCTCGGGGAGCGACTGATGATGATCGTCCGCTCCGGCTCGCCGGCGACGGCATGCGCAAGACGGGCGATCTTCATGGCGCTGTCCACCGCCTCGGACCCGCCGTTGGTGAGGAAGACCCGGGCCCGCGGCATGGGTGCGAGTGCGGCGAGCCGTTCGGCGAGTGCCTCGGCCGGGGCGTTGGTGAACCGTTCGAAGAGGTGGAACGCGTCCAGCTTCCGCAGTTGCGCCGCAACCGCTTCGATGATCTCTTCGCGACCGTGTCCGACCGCGCAGTACCACAGGCCTGCCATGCCGTCGATGTAGCGACGGCCGGAGTCGTCCGTGACGTACGCGCCCTTGCCGGAGACGATCCGGATGAACGAGTCCGCGGGCGCCGCCGGACGTGCGAACGGGTGCAGCAGCGGCCCCGGTTTCGCCGGTTCCCGCACTGCGGGGTGCGGCTGGGCGGGGTGCGATTGTGCGGAGTGCTGCGCGGGTGCGGGGTGTGGCATGGAGGCAAGTACCGCACGTCCCAGGCACTGTCGCAACAGCCTTGACGGTACACACGTGCCTTGCCGGTGCGTATGCGCCGGATGCATATGCGCTGGGCGTATGCGTGCGGCGGCCTGGTCCGGTCAGCGTGCGCCCCAGGTGAAGGCCTGCTTCACCAGGCGCAGGTAGACGAACGTCTCTGTCTCCCGCACCTGCGGCAGGGCGCGGATGCGATCGTTGATCAGCGAAAGCAGGTGCTCGTCGTCCTCGGCGACGATTTCCAGGATCAGGTCGAACGAGCCCGCGGTGAGCACCACGTAATCGACCTCGGGCAGCGCCGCGATGGCGTCCGCCACTTCCCGGGTGTCACCGGACACTCTGACGCCGATCATGGCTTCGCGCTGGAATCCGACGCGTAGCGGATCGGTGACCGCGACGATCTGCACGATTCCGGCGTCCAGCATCCGCTGGACCCGCTGGCGGACCGCGGCTTCGGACAGGCCCACCGCTGTGGCCATGGCCGCATACGACCGCCGGCCGTCCCGCTGGAGCTGTTCGATGATCGCTTTGTTGACGTCGTCCAGGAGGGGTTCCGGCGCCATCCGCGCACTGCTTGCCTTACGTGGTTGGGACAACGTCCTCCTTATCGGGTAAGGATGAACCAGGAGTAATCGTGATTTGGTCTGCTGGATGCACCCGAAGGTAATCGTAAGCCTGCCG
>NZ_CAAAFT010000091.1:7932-9770 GCF_900634765.1 Candidatus Protofrankia californiensis
CCCGAGTCCCCGAGTCCCCGAGTCCCCGGGTCATTGGGAGGGGTGCGGAGAACATGGCCGGAACAGCGTCTGCAGGCATCTCACCGGCCCACCGCGACGGGCGCGTGGCCGCTCTGACCGAGCGTGAGGAGCTGCGGCTGCAGGCACGCACCCCGGGTTCACAGGCGATGCATTCCCGGGCGGTGCGGTCGATGACCGGCGGGGTTCCGTCGTCCTACCAGGCCCGTGATCCCTGGCCGATCTACCTGACGCATGGGCGTGGTTCTCGGGTGTGGGACGTCGACGGGAGTGAGTACTGCGACTTCCACAACGGCTTCGGGTCGATGGTGCAGGGGCACGCGCATCCGGCGATCGTCCGGGCGGTACAGGAGCGGATCGGGCTGGGCAGCCACTTCGCCATGCCGACCGAGGACTCCGTGATTGTCAGTGAGGAGCTGGCGCGTCGCTTCGGGCTGCCGCAGTGGCGCTATGTCAACTCGGGGTCGGAAGCGACCATGGATGCGATCCGGATTGCCCGGGCCGTTACCGGACGCGAGACGATCATCAAGATTTTCGGCTCCTATCACGGCCATCACGACTACGTGATGGTCTCCATCGGGACTCCTTACGACGAGATCGGCCCGCCCGACAACATGGCGTCACTCGCCTACGGCGAGGGCATCCCGCAGGCTGTCGTCGACCTGACCGTGCCGGTGCCGTTCAACGACGCCCCGGCCATGGCGCAGCGGATCGAGGCGCTTGTCGCCGAGGGGCGCCCACCGGCATGTGTGATCATGGAAGCCGCGATGATGAATCTCGGCGTGATCCTGCCCGAGCCCGGTTACCTGGAGGCCGTCCGCGACATCACCCGGCGTCACGGTATCGTGCTGATCTTTGACGAGGTCAAGACCGGCCTGTGCGTGGCGCCCGGGGGAGCGACCGGGCGGTTCGGTGTCGTGCCCGACATGGTCACTCTCGCCAAGGCGCTCGGCGGTGGTCTGCCGTCCGGCGCCGTCGGTGCGACCGCTGAGATCATGGACATCGTCGCGTCGGACCGGGTCAAGCAGGTCGGAACGTTCAACGGCAATCCGCTGACCATGGCCGCGGCCCGGGCCAGCCTGCTGGAGGTCCTCACCCCGGAGGCGTACGCCCGGCTGGACCGGCTGTGCGGCCTGTTGATCGCCGGCTGCGACGAGATCCTCCGTCGCCACGGGCTGCCCGGCTACACGGTCGGGATCAGCTCGAAGGGCTGCGTCCACTTCACCGACGCGCCGATCCGCGACTACACCTCCTTCATGGCGCATCAGAACGCGGCTCTGCCGGAACTCGCGTGGCTGTACAACGCCAACCGGGGCGTCCTGATGGCGCCGGGCAGGGAGGAGGAATGGACGCTGTCGGTGCAGCACACCGACGCCGACGTCGACCGCTACCTGGACTCCCTCGACGCGCTGGCCCGCGACGTCACCTCCTGACGGGTCACCTCCTGACGGCGGCCGCGGTTCGCCGCACGCCGCCGGCCGCAGCGTCCAGGTGGAGCCTGGGCCGTTCCGGCCGCCGGGTCGCCTGATCAACCTGCTGGGAGTGCCCGAGGGATGCCTGCGGGATGACCGAGGATATGGCGTTCAAGGGATACTTCGGTATGGTTTCCGTTTCAAATCCTTCTGACGAAGACGTAATCCGTGGTCTAGGCTGCTTGTCAGCGGCCTTCTCGTGCTTAGGGAACCTGGTTGGCCGAAGAGCACGCGATCATGGTTTTCCTCGCGGGCTCGGAGGTCTTGAGGAACCTGGTTGGCCGAAGAGTACGCGATCATGGTTTTCCTCGCGGGCTCGGAGGTCTTGAGGAACCTACAGTGGATGGC
>NZ_CAAAFT010000092.1:0-5391 GCF_900634765.1 Candidatus Protofrankia californiensis
GGGTGGCGGTGACCGCGCCGGCCGGGCTGACGATTCGGTTGCGGTGGTCGGTGTCGGTCTGCCAGGGGTGTCCGGGCAGGCGTGCGTCGTCCGGGTGCCAGCCGTAGGAGCGGACGGTGCCGGTCCGGTCGGTGATCCGGTCGAGGATCGTGCCGGTCGCCTGTGTGCCGTCGGGTAGGTGTACCGCGACCCGGGTCCCCGCCCCGTACGGGCCGGGAATGTCGACGGTGAGGCTGCGTAGCTCGTCGGTGTGCCGGGTGAGGAACGCCTGCTGGTGGGGGGTGAGCGGCGGGTCCGGCTGCGGGTCGAGGAGTATCCCGAGCAGGCGGCGCAGCGTGTCGTCGCCGCGGACGTCGAGGCCGGCGGGGGCCTCGATGTCATCCCCGGCGAAGATCACCTGATGGTTGTGGCGCAGCCGGTAGAGCAGCATCCGCCGGCCCGGGAGGAGCTCTCTGGTGTCGGAGGCGGCGGACCGTAGGGCGACGATGTCGACGTGGAAGCGGTCGGCGGGATTGTCCCGACCGTCCAGCGTCCAGGCGTGTGCCACCCGGGAGGCGGCCAGGGCGCGTCGGTAGGTCGTGGCGCGCTGGCCTGGTACGTGCATCAGGCCGGACGGGGCCGGCATCCGCTTGCCCACCGGACCCAGATCCGAATCCGCTGTCGCGCCGTGGGCCGGCTCGCTGCCGGGGGCCGGCGCGGCGAGAACGGCGCGACCGGCCCGGACCGCGCCATGCACCGCGTCCGGCAGGACCCAGCCGAGCCGGGACTCCAGATCCCAACTGGACGCGGCGATGACGGCTACCCCGTCCGGGGCGTCGAACAGGGCGTCCGTGGCGACCGGCCCGGGCGTGTGGATCGCCACGCACATCCCGGTGCGCGGGTCGGCGCCGACCCGCCAGGCACCGGCGACGGTGCCGAGAAGCACCGGCCCGCCGTACGGACGCGCGGGCGTCCACCTGCCCGTGTCGACGGGCGGTGCCGCCCAGGGATCCGCTGGCTGAGCTGCGGCGATGACCGGTGCGATGTCCGGGTCGATGACCGCCGAGATGCCATCCAGACTGGGCGTCCCAGGCGTCCCAGGCGTCCCAGGCGTCCCAGGCGTCCCAGGCGTCCCAGGCGTCCCAGGCGTCCCAGGCGTCCCAGGCGTCCCAGGCGTCCCAGGCGTCCCAGGCGTCCCAGGCGTCGCCGCGGAGCCGTCCGCCGAGCCGTGCCGACCGGGAGCGGGCCGGCTCATGACTGGCCCCGCCGGAGCCGTCCGGCCGCCCGGGCCAGCGTGCGCCACGGCCGCGTCCGTCCCAAGGAGCGCGGGTGGGTGGCGTGCGTGGGTTCGCCGGTGGCGAGGGCGCGCAGCTGTGGGTCGCGGAACCAGTAGCGGCCGTGCAGGTGCGTGGGTGGCAGGGTGTGGTGGATGAGCAGGGCCTGGCCGGGGGCGACCTGGCGCAGTAGCGCGGCGGGCAGGAGTTCCAGCCGGGTCGGCGCGGCGGAGATCCCGCGGCGGGCGGCCCCGACCGGCGCGAGGTCGGCGGAGATGGAGCGGGCCGGGATGTGTTCGCTGCCGAGCAGGCTGGCGGCGTAGTCGAGGCTGGCGGTGTCCGACAGCCCGGAGAAGAAGATTTTGGTGACGGCGTTGGACAGGACGATGTCGGCGCGGGTGTCGTAGGCGGCGTCGATCTGGGCCTTGCTCTGGTAGACGAGCAACAGTTGGATGCCCATGCCGGCGCAGGTGGAGATCCGTCCGGGCAGGTTGCGCATCGGCCAGTTCCCGGCCTCGTCGATGACGACGAGCAGCGGCGGGTCCAGGGGTTGTCCGGTGCGGGCGACCTGGGCGTAGACGTCGCGGATCAGGTCGTCGACGAGGCCGCCGAGGACGGGGGCGAGCCGGTCGGCCTCGTCCAGGTCCGCGCACAGGAACAGGCTGTTGGCGCCGCCGGTGGTCTGGCCGTCTTCGTGGGGCTGCCCGCCGCCGAGGAGCCAGGGCAGGTCGATGGCCGGGTGGGCGGCGGAGCGGGCCACCGCCGGTTCCTGCCAGGGGCGGATCATCTGCCGGGCCACCAGATACACCGAGGAGATCTGCCGCTGATCGGTTTTCCACACCGCGGTGAACCCGTCCAGCATCTGTTGGCCCTCGGCGGCGATGTCCGGGTCGGTGTGGCCGGCGAACGCCGAGAGAAAGCGCAGGACGGTGTCCTTGTCCATGCCCTGGATCCAGCCGACGACGCTGTCCATGCCCAGGCCGGTGTGGGCGGCGGTCCAGAACAGCACGGTGAGGAGATCCTCGGCCGCGGCGACCCAGAAGCTCATGTCCCCGGACGCGCCGGTGTTCCAGTCGGTGCTGTTCGCGATCGACCGGGCGGCCTGCCGGGCCCCGGCGAGACGGCGCGCGTCACGCAGCGGCGACCAGGCCGACGAGTTCTCCCCGGTGATCCCGGTGGGGTCGAACACCCGCACCTCGCCGAGGCGGCGGCGCCGGTCCAGGGTGGCGCCCATCAGGTCGGCCTTCACCGACAGGGCGATCAGCGGCCCGGCCCATTCCAGGATCGCGGGGATCGCGCACGCCGACGTCTTCCCGCACTGGGACGGGCCGACCACGACCACCGCGCCCCGGCCGCCGCGGCGACGTTCCACCCGCCGGCGCAGCAGCCGGGGCACCGAGCGGTCCGGCGGCCGGGCCGGGTTTTCCGTGGCCAGCAGCCGGTGGACGCCTCCGGTCCGCACCATCCCGAGGATCATCCGGCCGGGGGTGGGAGCGGACACCCACAGCGGCATCAGCTCCCAGACGCGGGCGAACCGGGCGTCGGGGTTCAGGCCCATCCGCCGCCGGCGGGCCACCCCGGCCCCACCCCACCCGGCCGCCGTCACCACGACGGCGGCGGTGAGGAGCACGACGGCCAGTGGGAGGAGGGTGGCCGTCCAGTAGCCGGCCGGGCCGGGCAGGCCGGCGGCGACCGGGTCCGGCCAGGCCTGCCGGGGATCGGCCGGATGGATGACCAGGCCGGGCAGGGCCGCGAGCGTGTCCCGCAGCCCCGCCGGCACGGGCCGGTGGCCGCCGAAGAACACCGCGGCCAGCTGCGCGCCACCCCACACCGCCATGACCGTCCCGGCCAGGCCCAGGACGGCGGCGAGCAGCACGATGTCCGCGCCGGCCAGCAGCAGGCCACCCCCACCGCCGGTCATGACCGGCCCCCGGCCCGGTCGGCGGCCACCACGGCGGCGAGCGCGCGGACCGCCCGGTCCCGGCGGGCCCGCACCCCCCGGACAGTGATCCCCGCCCGTGCGGCGATCTCCGTCTGGGAGAAACCAGCCGCGATCTCCGCGACGGTACGCAGGGCCGGGCCGGGAACCCCGTGCGCCAGCCCGTCGGTGACGACATCAAACAGGTCGGCGAGGGGATCGGTGGTGTCGGCGGGCCGGCCGTCGAGCCGGGCGGGGCGTTCCACCGGCTGCGGGCAGGTGACCGTCAGCCGGTCGAGAACCGGCACATAGCCGTGTATCTGATAGACGGTGTCGCGGACCACGTTCGCCGCGATTTTCACCGGACGCCGGTCCACCGGATAGGTCGCGATGACCAGCCAGGCGCTGGCCACCAGCTCGGTGAGCGCAGCCGAGAACGGCATCGGCGACCGGGCGGCCCAGCGGGCCGCCTGGACGGTCAACGCGGGCATCACCCGCTCCAGCACCACCCGCCCGGCGGCCGGGTCACCGTCGCACGCATGGCTGATCAGCCTGTGCAGGCGGGTGTCCGCGGTCGCGGTGGGCACCTGCCGGTCCCGGCCGCAGGCCGCCAGCAACGAGGCAATCGAACCGGTGTGCGGGGCAAGAAGCGGGTCAGCCGCCCAGCGGTGCAGAGCGTCGCGGGCCTGCGCGCCGTGCTGCCAGCGGTCCCAGTCGGCCTGCCAGGCTCGCAGCACCGCCGTCCGCGGGACGAATCCCGCCGGCTCGGCGGTCGAGGTGTCGGTGTACGTCATGACAGGCAACGGTCCGCACCGGTATCATCACCAGAGCCATCACAACGCGCACCGCCACGCGCATCGCGGCAAATCCGCGCATCGCGCGAATCCCCCGCACCGTCATCGCTATGGCGGCGGCGTGGAAAGGCCCGGCTCGCCACACGGCCGGGGCCCCATCACGTTACGGTTACTGTGGGTTCGGACGTACCTTCCTCTGCTGTCTGTTGCTCGGTGATCAGCAGCGTTTCCACAGGTAGCGACCTGGATCGGGGTTCAAATTCCATCCCCTTAGCTCCAGATCCCTCGACGACACGAGGGTTCGGGGCAGCGCCAGATCCGCTTGCGCCACCGCGCCCGCACCGGCGTGCCGAAGCACGGAGCGTCGTGCAGGACCTGGACGTGCCGGCCGTGGCCGACCGCGACCACCCCGCAGTCCGGACAGCCGGTCAGATCGGCGTCGGACTCGACGTCCAGCACCACCAGACCCTGTTCACCGCCGACGTCGGGATCGCGGGTGACGTCGAGGAGGTGCATGTCCTCCACGCCGAACACCTCATCGGTCCGAGCACACCACGACGCGCCAGGACCACACGTACGGTGACGCACGCGAGGCCTTCTCCTGATTCAGGTGTTTGGTCGCTGCTGATCGTGGAAGACCTCGTTCCGTCGCGCCCTCGCGCCACGCCGTGGAGCCGGACAGCACGAGACGGCTTATCCAGGTTCATCTACGGGAGCCGAAAAATTCGGACGGCGATGTCGAGAACCCGTGACTGGCTCCGTCCCCGCGGTGAACGTGACCACCATGGGTCGCACCAGCACCGAGGAGAAACACGATGGCCAAGTACTTGCTGCTCAAGCACTACCGCGGCGCTCCGGCTTCGGTCAACGACGTGCCGATGGACCGGTGGACGCCGGAGGAGATCGCGGCGCACATGCGGTACATGCACGACTTCGCGGCCCGGCTTGAGGGGACCGGCGAGTTCGTCGACAGTCAGGCACTCGCCCCCGAGGGGACGTTCGTCCGGTACGACGGTGAGGGGCGCCCGCCGGTCACCGACGGCCCGTTCGCCGAGACCAAGGACCTCATCGCTGGCTGGATGGTGATCGACGTCGACAGCTACGAGCGCGCCATCGCGCTGGCCGGGGACCTGTCGGCCGCCCCTGGGGCGGGCGGGGAACCGATCCACGAGTGGCTCGAGGTGCGCCCGTTCCTGACCGCGCCGCCCACCATCACGGAGTGACCTCTGAAGATGGACACCGTCACGGAGTGACCTCTCGGGTGAACGAGGCCTTGCTCCGGAGCCTCACGCCGGGCGTGCTCGGGATCCTCGTCCGTCGCGGGGCCGACTTCGCGGCGGCCGAGGACGCCGTGCAGGACGCGCTGGTCGAGGCGGTCCGCGTCTGGCCGGCCGACCCGCCGCGGGACCCGAAGGGCTGGCTGGTC
>NZ_CAAAFT010000093.1:0-2320 GCF_900634765.1 Candidatus Protofrankia californiensis
GATCAGATCCGTTTCTTCGCCGGTGCCGCCCGGCTGCTCGAAGGCCGCTCGGCCGGCGAGTATCTGGCTGGCCACACCAGTTTCGTGCGCCGTGAGCCGGTGGGGGTCTGCGCGCAGGTCACGCCGTGGAACTACCCGATGATGATGGCGGTGTGGAAGTTCGCGCCGGCAATCGCCGCGGGGAACACCGTGGTCGTCAAGCCTTCGGAGACAACTCCGGTGAGCACGCTGCTGCTCGCCGAGATCGCCGCCGAGTTCCTGCCGGCCGGCGTCCTGAACGTGGTGTGCGGGGATCGGGACACCGGTCGGGCGCTGGTGGCTCACCCGCTACCCGCAATGGCATCGGTCACCGGCAGTGTCCGGGCGGGTATGGAGGTTGCCCGAGCGGCCGCGGATTCCCTCAAGCGGGTCCACCTGGAACTCGGGGGCAAGGCGCCGGTCATCGTCTTCGACGACGTCGACGCCGAGGAGGTCGCGCGGGGGATCGCGGGCGCGGCCTACTTCAACGCCGGCCAGGACTGCACCGCCGCCACCCGGGTACTGGCCGCCCCGGGCGTCCACGACGACCTTGTCGCGGCCCTCACCGAGCAGGCCCGGGCGACGCCGACGGGGTCGCCACAGGAGCCGGATGCGGCCTACGGCCCGCTGAACAACCTGGGCCAGCTCGGCCGCGTCCACGGCATGGTGGACCGCACGCCGCCCCATGCCGAGGTGTTCACCGGTGGGGCGCCGGTGGACAGGCCCGGGTTCTTCTACCCGGCGACGGTGGTAGCGGGCCTGCGTCAGGACGACGAGATGATCCAGCACGAGATTTTCGGCCCGGTTGTGACCGTCCAGCGGTTCAGCACCGAGGACGAGGCGCTGGCCTGGGCGAACGGGGTCGAGTACGGGCTCGCGTCCAGCGTGTGGACGCACGACCACGGGCGGGCCATGCGGGTTGCCCGCCGTCTGGATTTCGGTTGCGTGTGGATCAACACCCACATCCCGTTGGTGGCTGAGATGCCGCACGGAGGCTTCAAAAAGAGCGGATACGGGAAGGATTTGTCGATCTACGGTCTTGAGGACTACACCCGGGTCAAACACGTGATGAGCAACATCGAGTTCTGACCGGTCCGGGCTGTCGAGGCCGACTGGGTCGCAGGGGTGTCAAGCCAGGCATCCTGCTCCACCCGGCCGACCGGTGACGAGCGGTCGGAGGGCGGCTATGGATGAGACTCGTACCCGTAAGATGCACGATCTGATTCGTCTACCAGCGGATGGTCAGGATGACCTGACCGTGGTGGACGGCGCGGATGCGGCGCGGGCCGTCCGCCCGCCGGGTTCGTTGCGCTATGCCACTCGATATGTGACGGTGCACGGATATCGAAGGGCCTACATACGGGCGGGGCGCGGCCCCGCACTGCTGCTCATCCACGGGATCGGGGACAGTTCGCAGACCTGGCGCGACCTTATTCCGTTGCTCGCCCAGGGGCGGATGGTGATTGCACCGGATCTTCTTGGTCACGGTGAGTCCGACAAGCCGCGTGGTGACTATTCCATCGGTGGATACGCATGTGGGATGCGTGACCTTTTGACGGTGCTCGGTATCGACCGGGTGACGGTGCTCGGCCATTCCCTGGGTGGCGGCGTCGCCATGCAGTTCGCCTATCAGTTCCCCGAGCGTTGCGAGCGTGTGGTGCTGGTGGCGACCGGCGGGGTGTGTCCGGACATCCATCCGTTGCTGCGGGCCGCGGCGACTCCCGGGTCGGGGCTGGTGCTTTCGCTGCTCGCCGCGGCGCCCCTGCGTCAGCTCGGCTGGGCGGCGACCCGGGCGCTGCGATGGCTGCACACCGACCTGGGCCGGGATGCCGACGACCTGATGCGGACGTTTGACACTCTGTACGTGGACACCGCCCGTACGGCATTTCTGCGGACGCTGCGAGCCTCGGTGGACGGCCATGGTCAGGCAATCACCATGTTGGACCGTTGCTATCTTTCTGCCGGAATGCCGTCTATGATCATCTGGGGTGGACATGACGCGGTGATTCCGGTCGAGCACGCGCGGATTGCACACGCGGCGATGCCGGGTAGCCGCCTCGAGATCTTCGAGGATGCCGGACATTTCCCCCATCGGAGTGACCCGGAGCGCTTTCGGGCAGTGGTGGAGGACTTTTTGTCCTCCACCCGCCCGGCAACGTACTCCGCCCGGCAATGGCGGGATCTGCTGTGCTCAAGGGGACGGGTGGACCAGCGGCCCACCCGTGACCGGGGCACGGTCGGATGTCGGTGACCGCCGGCGGTGGGAAACCGCTGACAGGTGGCCCGGTGCCGGTGCCACCGC
>NZ_CAAAFT010000093.1:2345-8982 GCF_900634765.1 Candidatus Protofrankia californiensis
CGCCGGCGGTGGGAAACCGCTGACAGGTGGCCCGGTGCCGGTGCCACCGCCGGCCCGTCGACGCCGGTGGCAACAAGGGATCGGGCCCGCCCGGCCAGGTCCGGACCGGACGGGAACCGAGGTGAAGGAACCCAGGTGAAGAAGGTGAAGCCAGAAACGAAGATGCGTCCGTAGCCCCTCAGCCGGCGGTGAACTCACGGCGGTTGTCGGTTCGGGTTGTCGGCCTGCCGATCGTGGGCATCGTCTTGCCGAGAGTTGTGTTTGAGCCGTACCGGCAACCGTTCATACTGGTGGAAGCCTCATGCTGTTCTCGGGCATGAACAACCGCGGGTCGGCTGGTCGAGTGTCCGTGATCAGCCGGGTATGATGGCCCGCTCCTGCCTGCACAGTCGGCTGCCGCGCCAGATCGTCGAGACAGATGCCACTTCTATGTTCCAACCCGGTGTCGTATTGGGACGCCGCTGCCCGCTATCGTGGAGTTCGTCGAGCACGGTCATGCCAATATGGCCTATCCTTGCCGTAGTAACTGAAGTCAGAGATATATCGGAGGTCGACCGTTGGCACGTCGTGCGCGTCTGAGCTGGCCAGAAGAGCGTCGCCAAGCAAGTGAGGTCGTCGTCCGCCGGGTTGACCCCGGCCGTGGCTGGACCCTCGAGCAGGCCCGTGACCTGGTGCGGCAGGGCTACTCTGTCGAGCATGTAGCGGAACGCACAGGATTTCCGCCGCAGATGTTGAAAGTCGCCGAAGTGGCTGCCGACGAGTGAGTCGTTCGGTCACCACGCGCTCCGGTTGTGAAATAAGCACTCTCGGCGACGCGTATAGAGGCAGGCTCCGGCGGGGTTCGCCGAGCCAGACCGGGGAAGTGAGGAGCGCTACGCCGACGTTCTGGGTCGGTCACCCTGCGGAGCCCGACAGCGATCCGGGGATCTGGGCCGCTGGCAGCGCGTAAAAAAGCATGATCACATTGCCTTTGGTCCGCTGGATTGCGCCGGCATCCGCGTCCGGGTCCTAATGCGGGCCCGGCGATTCGCGCCGGTCATTCCCCGGCGATGATGATTGATCGTCCTCTTCCGATCACTTAACGTCGGTATGCTGCGTGTACGTGATTGTTGTCTCGCTGCCCGTGGCACGAACAAGCCGATCGAGGTGGTCCGAGTAGACGCCGTCCAAGCCGAATCCCACAAGCCGATTCAGCGTCCCGGACGTCTGCGCATGCCAGCCGAAGGCGAGCAGCCCGCCGGCGTGAACCGACCGCACCATCGGTGCGCTCCACTCGTTGGCCCGTAGGTTCAGCACCGTGGCACCGGAGGCCGCGGCATCGCGCACATACGCGTCCAGGTTGCCGCTGCCGGCGTGCCCGCGGAAGCCAGCATCCCGCGCGGACGCGGAGTTGACCAGTTTCACCTGATCGGGTCCGGTGACGTCGTCGAGCGATCGCCAGCAGCGGATCGCTACGAGGCTCCCGCACAGCCACAGCCGTCCTGCCGCGCCCGCGGTCCGCGCCACACCGACGACAGCCTGAGCGGCTCGCCGGGTGGCCTGCGGCGGGTCCTTCAGATCCAGGCTGAGCTCGAAGTCGCTGCCGCAGGCGGCGTAGAGGCCGGCCAGGCTCGGAAGCCGGTCCGGCAGCTGTGCCGCGGGCAGGTCGCTGATCCGGCGGCGGCGGCCCGGGGGTCCGAGCACACCGTCGTGGTGGAGTACCGGGACGCCGTCGGCGGTGAGCCACACGTCCGACTCCAGACCGCCCGCACCGCCGGTCAGCGCCCGCCTGAACGCCGCCAGGGTGTTCTCCCGCTGGAAGCGGCCTGGCGCGCCCCGGTGGGCGAATCCGATCGGACGCCCGGCGGGACGGGTCACCGAGCGGTGGGCCGGGCGGGCTGGTTGAGGATGTCCAGCGTCCGGGTGTGCAGGCGGCCGTTGGTTGACAGGATCGAGCCGCCACCGGGCCCGCGGCGTCCGGTGAGATCGGTGAAGGTGCCGCCGGCCTCCTCGACGATCACCTGGAGCGCGGCCATGTCCCAGAGGGAGACGTCGGGCTCGCAGGCCAGGTCGACAGCGCCCTCGGCGACCATCATGTGGGACCAGAAGTCGCCGTAGGCGCGGGTTCGCCATACCGCCGCCACCAGTGCCATGAAGGGCTCCAGCCGTCCGGCGGCCGACCAGCTCTCGATGGAGGCGAAGGACAGATAGGCGTCGGCCAGGTCCGTCACCGCGGACACGGCAAGGGAGCGGATCTCGCCGACCGCCGTCCGGGTGTGAGCGCCCTGGCCGCGCGCCGCCCACCAGCGCCGGCCCATCGCGGGGGCGCTCGCCACCCCGGCGACGACTTCGCCGTCGACTTCGAGGGCGAGCAGCGTCCCCCATACCGGCACCCCGCGCACGAAGTTCTTGGTGCCGTCCACCGGGTCGACCACCCAGCGGCGCCGGGCGTCATCACCGATCAGGCCCTGCTCCTCGCCCAGCACCGCGTCGCCGGGCCGGGCCTCGGCCAGTCGCTCGCGGATCATAGCCTCCACGGCGGTGTCGGCGTCGGTGACCGGGGTGGCGTCGGGTTTCGCTTCGACGTGCAGGTCAACGGCCTGGAAACGGGCGAGTGTGATCGCGTCGGCGGCGTCCGCGAGGGCGAGGGCGAGGGCGAGGTCGTCACCGACCGGATACCCGCTGGCGGCAGCCGCGTACCCCTCGACGGCGGCCTGCGTGCCACCGTGAACCGGCTCTTGGCCTGTTCCCAGCGTGTCTGTTCCCACAGCGTCTGTTCGCACAGCATTGGTCACGCGGGGAGCGTACCCGCGTGACGCACGTACCCGGGCAGAAGGTGGCCTTCGCGGATGAGGCGCGCCAGGTGCGGTGAAGGTACCTCCGATACCGGAGGCGATTCGCCGCTCTCCGGCGGCACCGGGAAACGAACGACGTCGCCGTACCCGGGTCCGATCGTCATGACGGGTCGGCGCCGGAGCGGGCGGCAAGCAGCCGGCGCAGGCTGGCCAGCCGGGCCGGGTCCGCCCGGCCGTCCTCGACCGTCTGATCAAGCGCGCAGTCGGCGAGACCCGCCAGGTGGGTACAGCCGCCGGGGCAGGCCGCCGCGGCCGGGGCCAGATCGGGGAAGGCCCGAAGGAGCCGGTCGGTGGAGACCGCGCCCAGCCCGAACGAACGCACCCCGGGAGTGTCGACGACCCATCCTCCCCCCGGCATCGGCAGGGCGATCGCCGCGGACGAGGTGTGCCGGCCGCGGCCGGTGACCGCGTTGACCGCACCGATCGCCTGGGCGGCGTCGGGCACCAGGCGGTTGACCAGCGTCGACTTACCCACCCCGGAATGACCGAACATGACGCAGACGTGGGCCGCCATCAGCGCGGTCAGCCCGGACAGGTCGGCGTCCGGCCTGGTGGTCACCACAGGTAGGCCAAGTGGTGCATAAAGTGCGCGCAGGGGCGCATCGTCGGCGAGATCGGCCTTGCTCAGGCACAGCAGCGGCTCCAGCCCACCGTCGTAGGCCGCGACCAGGCACCGGTCGATCAGCCCCGTCCTCGGCGGTGGGTCGGCGAGGGCACAGACGATGACGAGCCGGTCGGCGTTGGCCACGATCGGGCGCTCCACCGGATCGGTGTCGTCGGCGGTGCGGCGCAGCACGCTGTGGCGTTCGGCCCGCCCGACGATCCGGGCGAGGCTGCCGGGCGTGCCGGAGACGTCCCCGACCAGGGCGACCTCATCGCCTACGACCACACTGGTCCGGCGCAACGAACCGCCGCGAACGGCAGCCACCAGAGCGCCGGTGGACGCGGATGGAACACCGGTGGACGCGGGCGGGCGAGGCGGTCTCCCGGCTGCGCCCGAGCCCGCACCTGGCTCCGCGCCCGTACCCGCGTGCGTGTCCGTGCCCGCACCCGCGTTCCAGCCGGCTTTCGCCGCCACCTTCCCGACGACATGGCAGGTGTAACGGCCCCGGTCGACCGCCACCACGGTCGCCGCCACCGCGTCGGCGTGGTCGGGACGTTCCCGGGTGCGTGGCCGAGACCCGCGTCCGGCCCGCACCCGGACATCGTCCTCGTCGAGTTCCCGAGGCATTCAGACGTGCCGTTCGAGGTCGCGACGACGGCCGGCTCTCACGGGCGCGAGCCCGTCCCGCCGAGCATCTGTGCCCACAATCGGGGGAACTGCGGCACGGTCTTACCGGTCGTACCGATGTCGTCGACGAGCACGCCCGGCACGACCAGCCCCACGACGGCATAGGCCATGGCCAGGCGGTGGTCGGCCCGCGGGTCGAGGCGGGCGCCGGTCAGCGGCGCGGGGGAGACGGCCAGCCCGTCGTCGGTCACGGTGATCGCCGCGCCCAGGCGTCCCAGTTCGGCCGCGAGCGCACCGAGCCGGTCGGTCTCCTGCAGGCGCAGGTGGGCGATGCCGCGCAGGCGGCTGGGCGAGTCGGCGAGGACGGCCAGCGCCGTGAGCGTCGGGGCAGCCTCGCCGTAGTCGCTGAGGTCGACGTCGATGCCGCGCAGGCGGTCGGGTCCACGGACCTCCAGACCGGCCGCGGTCGGAGTGTAGGTGCATCCCATGGCGGCCAGCAGGTCAGGCAGCATGCGTCCGGGCTGGACGGTCCCGCTCGGCCAGCCGGCGAGCACGACCCGGCCACCGGTCGCCGCGGCCGCGGCCAGGAAGGCGGACGCACTGTTGATGTCGGGCTCGATGACACGGTCATGGGCGTGCAGCGGCCCCGCAGCGACCGACCAGCGTGCGCTGCCGCCAGCGCGACGGTCGACGTCCACGTCGACCGTCGCGCCGGCGGCGCGCAGGTCCGCGACGGTCATCTCCAGGTACGGCCATGACGGCAACCGCGGGCCGACATGACGGACGGCGGCTCCCCTGTCGTAGCGGGGAGCCGCCAGCAGCAGGCCGGAGACGAGCTGGCTGGACGTGGAGGCGTCCACCGTCACCTCGCCCCCGGTGAGGTGACCCCGGCCGTGCACGGTCAACGGCATCCGGTCGCCGTCGATGGACGCGCCCAGGGTCCGCAGCGCGTCCAGCAGCGGGGTGAGCGGACGCTCCCGCATGCGCGCGTCGCCGTCGAAAACCACGTCACCGTGCGCCAGCGTGGCCAGCGCGGGGGTGAACCGGGCGACGGTACCGGCGTTGCCGCAGTCGATCCGGGCGGCCGGGGCCGCCTGCAGCGGACAGCGGCCATGGACCAGCCAGTCATCATGATCGTCGACAACGGCCACGCCGAGCTCGCCGAGGGCAGCGGCCATGAGCAGGGAGTCCCGGGACCGTAGCGGCCTGGTCAGCCGGCTGGTCCCGGCGGAGATCGCCGCGAGGATCAACGCGCGGTTCGTCGCCGATTTGGACCCCGGCATGGTCACGGTCGCGTCGACCGGCCGATCAGCTGTCGGCACCGGCCAGGGATCCGTGGGTACGTCCGTGGTGACGGTCACCAGTTCAGCATGCCGGACGCAGGGGGTCGGCACCGCCTCCCGGGGCTGTCAAGCCGCGGCCGGGTACCGCGGTCATATCCCGCGGCCGGGTACCGCGGCCGTACCCGTTCGCGGTTCATACCGGATATATGCCGGATATGTGCCGGGTATATGCCGGATAACTGCCTGTCGAGGGCAATCATTGCGTGCGGACGCGACGATTGTGACGTTGTTCAGTCGGGGCGGCGGGCGCTGGCGACCAGGTGGATGCCGATCGACTCGCCTTCGCGTTCGGCCGAGAGTTCGACCTCTGTCCGGACCAGGGTGGGAAAGCAGGACACGTCGGAGGCGACCGCGCGGGTCACCGCCTCGGCTGACAGCACCGTCCGCGGTCGGATCCAGTCGACGTCGAGGCCGGCGCTGGTCAGCAGGGCGTGCAGTTCCTCCGGCCAGAAACAGCGGGTGATGGACCCGTCCTCGGCGGGGACGAGGACGACGTCGGCGCGCGGGACGTCGGACAGTTCCGCCCAGCGGTGCTGTTCGGCGAGCCGGGCAAGGCCCAGCAGCAGCGAGTCGACGCACAGCAGCAGCCGCCCACCAGGGCGCAGCATGCGGTAGATCTCTTCCAGGGTCGTCTCCGTGGCCAGGCAGAACGACAGCGCGCGGCCCTCTGCCAGGACGGCGTCGAAGCTCTCCGGCGCGAACCAGTCCAGCGACCGGGCGTCACCGGCCACCTGCACCAGCCGTCCGCAGCCCGCGGGGTCGCCCGGCCGGGCCGGACCTCGTCCGCCGGCCTCGCCGGGACGCGAGGGAACCCGGGATGGGCGAGCATGGCTGTCTTCGCGTCTGCCGACGCTGCGGGCGCTCGGGCGATCCGAGGACGGGACAACGCGCACGACATCGTGTCCGGCCGCGACCATCTGGCGTGCGAACCTCGTCCGTGGGCCGGACACGTCCAGGACTCGGATCTGCGACATCGGCAGCCAGTTGGCCAACTGGGTCGCGGCGACATCTTCGTAGAACGCCCAGTACGGATCATCGCTGTCCGTGGGGGCCTCGTAGACGAGGGTCGGCGTTCGTCCGCGCGGCTGATCTGGCTCGGCGTCGAGACGCGGCAGCATGGACCTTTACCTACCCTTCAGGGGAGAAGATGCGAAACAAGTCACACACACTCACGGGAAGTCTGACAGATGCACACGGGCAGCGGTGACATTTTTCTCTCGGGCATGATC
>NZ_CAAAFT010000093.1:9362-10254 GCF_900634765.1 Candidatus Protofrankia californiensis
CACACACTCACGGGAAGTCTGACAGATGCACACGGGCAGCGGTGACATTTTTCTCTCGGGCATGATCGCGGTCGGTGCCTCCTCCACCGACCGGACTTCCCTGGATGTCGACGGCGGGCGAGTGTTTCTGGTTCCCGCGGCGAGGACACCGATCGGATTTGTTGTTCTTCTGCATGGCGCTGCTAGTGGAACGGATGTCGGCGTGTTGTCCGAGCTCGCGGCGCGGCTGCCGGGGCGTGGGGTCGGCGTTGCCCGCCTGGAGATGCCCTACCGGGTCGCGGGACGCCGTGCGCCGGATCGCCCGGCCCGGTTGGACGCCGTGCTGCACGCGGTCATGGACGCTCTGGGGCAGCCGCGGCCTGTTGTCCTCGTCGGCCGTTCCATGGGATCGAGAGTGGCCTGCCGCTGCGCCCGTACGGTCGGGGCCGCCGCAGTCGTGGCCTTCGGCTTCCCGCTGTATCCCCCTGGAAGGCCCGCCGCCCCGGCTAGAGAAGATCCTAGCCGGGGTTTTGGGCGGGATCCGCGGGGGAATCGACCGTCACGCCTGCCCGAGCTGCTTGCCGCGGGCGTCCCCGTGCTCGTGGTCCAAGGTGATCGGGACGCGTTCGGCATGCCCGATCCGGACCCGGCCCGTCATGTCGAGGTACACGTCCTGGCCGGCGCCGACCATGCCATGCGGACGCGTCGTAGGGACGGCCGCACTGAAACCGAGGTCGTCGACGAAGCGGCGACCGTCGGGACAGAGTGGATCATCAGGCGGTTGGGTTCCTCGGGGCCTACGAGCGTGCGGCGGACGGTGGGTGACCGTTCTGCTTCGACAGGGAGCGTGGATGCCGGATAGTGATCTGCTGGGTCGCTGGAGGGCCAAAGGCAGTGCGATCATGCTTTTTCG
>NZ_CAAAFT010000093.1:10319-14578 GCF_900634765.1 Candidatus Protofrankia californiensis
GGCCAAAGGCAGTGCGATCATGCTTTTTCGCACTGCCGGAGGTCCAAGGCCCTGGGCCACGGGCGGGAATCCGACGGCTGGTCGGACAGTTACGTCACCTGCAAGGATCCTTGGAGCCGTCCGCGACACGGGAGAACAGACGGGCCGGGGGGATCGTTCCGTGATTCGCCGGCCCCCATGATCGTGTTGATTTCGGCCGGCAGGGACATCCACTCGGAGGTTCGATGACTGCCCAGTTCGCAACCGGGCTAGAGGGCCAGAAGCGGCGCGATGATGTTTCTTTCGCGCGGCCGGAGGCCCAGGTCCCCGGGTCGCTGGTTGCCTGTGCCCGCAACACCGCATCGACGCCCGCGCCGGCTCCCCGTCCCCATGATGGTCCGATCGGCCCTCTCGATCGGTGGCCGACCGTCCCGGAACCTGCCGTCACCGGTGACTTTTCTGCACGCGCGCACGCACCTGCCGGGGTATCGTCCGTTTCAGGGGCCGCCGGCACGTCCGTGAGCCGGCACGCCGCGGACGACCCAAGGAACGAGGGAGTGGTCCTGGTCGACGAGACCGTCGAGGAGCGGAGCAGCCGCTTCGAGCGAGACGCCTTGCCTTTTCTTGATCAACTTTATGCGGCGGCGCTGCGGATGACGCGAAACCCCGCCGATGCCGAAGATCTGGTGCAGGAGACCTTTGTCAAGGCGTTCGCGGCCTTCCACCAGTTCCAGGAAGGTACAAATCTCAAGGCATGGCTCTACCGCATCCTGACGAACACCTTCATCAACACCTACCGCAAGCGTCAGCGCCAACCGCTGCAGAGCCCGACCGAGCAGGTCGAGGACTGGCAGCTTGCCGATGCGGAGTCGCACACGTCCAGCGGCCTGAAGAGCGCTGAGACCGAGGCGTTGGAGCATCTGCCGGACAGCGACGTCAAGGAGGCACTCCAGGCGCTGCCCGAGGATTTCCGGATTGCGGTGTATCTTGCCGATGTCGAGGGGTTCGCCTACAAGGAGATCGCGGAGATCATGGGTACCCCGATCGGTACCGTGATGTCACGCCTGCATCGTGGCCGCCGCGGGCTGCGCACGGCTCTCGGGCACTACGCCCGGGAACGTGGCCTTGTCCGAGCGGGCAGCTCCGAGGCCGACGGCGGTGGGTTGTGAGCTGTGGGGGCCCGCACGCGGTCGACTGCCGGAAGGTGCTGGAAGCGGTCTACCTCTACCTCGACGGCGAGATCGACTTCGACCACAAGCACCTGGTTCGTTCACATCTGGACGAATGCTCCCCATGCCTTCGCGAGTTCGGCGTGGAACACGAGGTGAAGCTGTTGGTAGCCCGCAGGTGCGGCGGCGAGCGTGCTCCCGAGTCCCTCAGGGAGAGCGTTCTGGAACGGTTGCGTGCCGCCCGTATCGACGCGGACGCGGCAGAGTTCCGCACCGAATAGGGCTTGCCTGTGGCGGCCGGCCGTCTGATGGCGGTTAGGCTCTCATGCCGTGCGTATCCTCGTCACCGGCGCGGCCGGTTTTATCGGTTCCACGGTCACTGACCGTATGCTTGCCGACGGCCACGACGTCGTCGGGATCGACGACCTGTCCACCGGTCGGCTGGAGAACCTCGGCCCCGCCCTGCGTGACCACCGATTTTCATTCGAGAAGGTGGATATAACGTCTGCCGAGCTCCTCGGTGTCATCGGGCGGATCCGTCCCGATGTCGTCCTGCATCTGGCGGCACAGATCGACGTGCGGGTGAGTATCAGCGATCCATTGCTCGACGCCCGGCTGAACGTGCTGGGAACGATCAACGTGCTTGAGGCGAGCCGGCTGGCCGGCGTCGCAAAATTCATCCACACGTCGTCCGGCGGTTCGATCTACGGGACGCCGCAGCAGCTGCCGGTCAACGAGACCGCGCCGGTAGCTCCCGAGTCGCAGTACGCCGCGGGCAAGGCAGCCGGCGAGCTCTACCTGTCCGTGTACCGGTCCACATATGGGCTGGCCACGACGGCGTTGGCACTGGGGAACGTCTACGGGCCCCGGCAGGATCCGCACGGCGAGGCCGGGGTGGTGGCGATCTTCGGGACGGCGATGCTCGAGGGCCGCCCGACGAGGATCTTCGGTGACGGCGCGACCACCCGTGACTACGTCTTCGTCGGCGATGTCGCGGACGCCTTCGCCCGGTCCGTCCCGCCGGATGCCGCCAACGGCGAACGCCTCAACGTCGGCACAGGCACCCAGACGGCCGTCCGGGATCTGCATCGCACAATTGCGGAGATCGTCGGGGTGGCGGATGCTCCCGAGTTCGTCCCGCCCCGACCGGGTGAGCTGCAGCGGATCGCACTCGACGTCAGCAAGGCGGCCCGGCTGGTCGGCTGGCGGCCCCAGGTCGATCTGGACAGCGGGCTGAGGCAGACCGTCGAATGGCTGCGAGCCCACACCGCCACCGGCTGATCGGCGCTTTCTCCCGCTACCGGCCTGTTCGCCGATCGCCGCTGTTCGCCGATCGCCGTGGCCCGGTGAGGCCTCACCGGGCCATTGCCGCACCCCAAATATTACTCAAAATCATATAAAGGACGCGAACAGTAGCCGAATTGACAATATAGGTGCCTGAGACCGACCGCGGTCCGAACGGCTCAGGTGTTCGGGCGCTTGCCGTGGTTGGCCTTGTGCTTGGCGCGTGCACGCCGCTTGCGCTTCTTCTTCGCCACGTCAGGGACCTCCTTTCTGCTCGGGCCATCCTGTCATGGCTACTGGCCGAGGTGAGCATCCGCGGGTTCGGCGGAGGCGAGGTCCGGATCGTCGGCCTTCGGATCATCGTCGGGACGGACGCCGGCGGCCGGCGTGTCACGGACGCGGCGGGACTCGAGAGCTCGGCGCGCCCGTACCGGCGCGACCGCGCCGAACAGTCCGATGCCGGAGGCGACCAGGACGTCGCCGATGCTGACGACGGCTGCCGCGTTGGGAAACGCCAGCGGAATCACGTCGGTGGCCGGGCGCAGGACCGTGTCGGCACCGCCCGGTGTGTGCTGGGCGGAGGCTCGCAGCTCGCTGACGGGCACCCCGGCCCGCTCGGCTCCCCACAGTGAAACCGGCATCCGGCCGCCGTTGGCGAGGATTACCACGGTGTTCAGTGCGATCCCGACCCACAGCAGGCCGACGCCGGGAAGACGGGAGTTCGCCGCGGCGAACAGCACGATTGCCACCGTGGCCACCACCCATGCGGCCGCATGCAGGCCGGGGACGAGCCGGCCGGCGATCAGGGTCGCGATCGCGGCCACGAACACCCACGGGCGTGACACATAGACACGGACCAGAGCGTCCAGCGTGCCACCGCGGATCAGTCCTACGGTGACACCGCCCACCAGGGCAAGCACAAGGAGAACGAACACCCTCGTAGTGTGCGTCGTCCGGCGGGCCTTCGATCGCAAGCGCGGCATTCCGGCATGTCTGTGCTGCCTGCGCCGGCTCCCCCGACCGTTCAGGGAAGATCGTTGCCGGGCTTTGGGTGGGAGTTGCTACCGCCGCGTTAAGAGCTTGGGTGAATCAGCGGTCGAACAGGGACTTTCTTTGTCGACGTGGCGCGCAGCGGCCGGGTGCGGCCACACACTACGCTCACGCTGTGCACATGTCTGCGCGGGAGAAGGAACGCTCGGGACAGGGAAGGGGAGCCGTGGCCGAGGAAGTTCGGGCTGAGATGGTGGCCAACGTGTGGAAGGTCGTGGTCGGTGTCGGTGACACTGTGTCGGCCGGTGACACGCTGGTGATTCTCGACTCCATGAAGATGGAGATTCCGGTACTCAGCGAGGACGGTGGTCGGGTTGCCCAGATCGCGGTCCAGGAAGGAGACGTCGTTCAGGAAGGGGACCTGATCGCCCTCCTCGACCAGCTTCCGGTGGCCTGACCGCGGGCCTGCGGCCGGCAGGGCCGGAGGTCAACCTGCGATTGTGCCGTGTTCGGTGCAGCTGGCCGTCCATCCGGTCGGCGTGATCTGGACGACCATCCGTCGCCGGCAGGTCCGGCAGAACCGCGGTGGTTCCAACAGCCGTGCCTGGATGCAGGTGTCGTGCCCGCTGTCCGCGAGCGACTGCCCGCACCGGTCGCAGAAGGCCGTCTCCGTCCCGCTGAGCGACCCGGACGCGGGGGAAGCATGATCGCGCTGCCTGAGACCCTCTGGAGTCATGGTACCGAGGGTAGAACATCGGGCGGGCCGTCCGATGTTCTACCCGGACCCGCGGACCCGTCATCAGTACTACGGAACTACGGAACTACAGGTCCGCGGGT
>NZ_CAAAFT010000093.1:14603-17907 GCF_900634765.1 Candidatus Protofrankia californiensis
CCGCGGACCCGTCATCAGTACTACGGAACTACGGAACTACAGGTCCGCGGGTGTCCTCCGCTTCGGTTGTCCCCTGCTCGGCACGGGTCAGCCCGTCCGATCTGGGGGCCGGTCTGGTCAGAACGTGGACTGCATGGACTTGATGGGCATCTTCAGGTCGACGAGCATCTCCAGATCCGCCTCGGCGGGTCGACCCAGAGTAGTGAGATAGTTGCCGACGATGACCGCGTTGATGCCGCCGAGCATCCCGTCGACGGCCAGATCGCCGAGGGTGATCTCGCGTCCGCCGGCATAGCGCAGGATGGTGCGTGGCAGCGCGAGCCGGAACGCGGCGATCGTGCGCAACGCCTCCTGCGGGCTGATCACCGGAAGGTCGGCGAACGGTGTGCCCGGCCGCGGGTTGAGGAAGTTCAGCGGAACCTCGTCGGGCTCCAGCTCGGCAAGCTGGCCGGCGAGTTCCGCCCGCTGTTCCAGCGTTTCGCCGACCCCGATGATGGCGCCGCAGCACAGCTCCATGCCGGCGGCTCGCACCATCTCGCAGGTGTCCCAGCGTTCCTGCCAGCTGTGGGTGGTCACGACCTGCGGGAAGTGCGAGCGCGCCGTCTCCAGGTTGTGGTTGTAGCGGTGCACGCCCATCGAGGCGAGCGCGTCCACCTGCTCCTGGGTGAGCATCCCGAGCGAGCAGGCGATGTTGATGTCGACCGCGGCACGGATCGCCGCGACCCCCGCTCGGACCTGCTCCATCAGGCGTTCGTCCGGGCCTCGGACGGCGGCGACGATGCAGAACTCGCTCGCGCCGGTCTCCCTCGTCGCTTTCGCGGCCTCGACCAGCGACGGGATGTCCAGCCAGACCGCGCGGACCGGTGAGTCGAACTTGCCGGACTGGGAGCAGAAGTGGCAGTCCTCGGGGCAGCCGCCGGTCTTGAGGCTGACGATTCCCTCGACCTCGACCTCCGGGCCGCACCAGCGCATCCGTACCTCGTGGGCGAGCGCGAGCGCCTCGCTGATCCGGTCGTCGCCCAGCCGCAGCACCTCCAGCGTCTGCTCGGCCGACAGCCCTTGGCCGCGCTCCAGCACCTGCTCACGGGCTACCCGGAGGATGTCGGCGGCAGTCCCTACGTTCTCGTCGAGCCCCCCGAGGGCTGGCGGCGGGTTGGTTGTCGGCGGTTGCGTTGTTGGCGGCAGGGTCATGGGTGCGGCTGCTGCTGACGACGGCGGCAAGGCGGTCTCCCTGTGGTAGGTCGGTTACGGGCCCTCGACTCCTCCGGAGGTCCGAGAGGTCCGAGTCTCTGGGATCGCTGGAGGGCCAAAGGATGGGTCACGGTTTGTGGCTCTCCCGGAAGTCGTGGGCGTCGAAGGTGCCGCCGAGGGCAGGCGCGAGGCATGCCCGGGCGGTGTCGCGGAACACCGCGGCATCGGTCTGCCCCGCTCCCGCCGGCACTGCTCCGGCGAGCGGACGTGCGGCGAGCATCTCCATGTCCATGATGTTCGAGCGACAGGCGAGGTCGGGGACGGGTGGCCATGAACCGATGACGAGCCCGGCGAGTTCCAGTCCACGGTTCGCCAGTGCCTCCAGGGTCAGCGCGGTGGTGTTGAGCGCGCCGAGCCCGGCCTCGCTGACCAGCAGCACCGGCGCGGCCAACGTATGGGCGAGATCGGCCACGGTGGTGCCCTCGTCGTCGTAGCGGACCAGTAGTCCGCCCGCTCCTTCCACCAGGACGAGCCGGCGGTGCTCGGCGAGTTCCGCCACACGCTGGGCGACGTCGGACAGCTCCACCGGAGCACACCGGTGGAGGCGGGCCGCGGCAGCCGGCGACAGCGCCGCCGGGAACCGGGCGTATTCATGCAGGTCCTCGACCCCGGACAGGTCGCGCACATGGTCGAGGTCGCCGGGTTCGCCGGGCTCGACGCCGGTCTGGGCGGCCTTCACCACGGCGACGTCGACGCCCCGATCACGGGCCAGGGCGGCCACCGCGGCAGTGACGACCGTCTTCCCGACGCCCGTCCCGGTCCCTGTCACCACGAGGACCGTCATCTGGGTGTGCCAGGAGGGCCGGGTACGCCGGGAGGGGGTGTACCGAGGGCGGCGGCGAAAGCAGCGGCGGCCTGGGCCAGGTCGGTTTCGGTGAGGTCGGCGCGGGCCGCGACCCGCAGCCGGCTCGTGCCCGGGGGCACGGTCGGGGGGCGGAAGCAACCGACGGCCACCCCGTGCGCACGGCAGATCTCCGCCGCCCGCACCGCGCGTTCGGGCTCACCCAGGACGACCGACACAACCGCGCCAGCCGGCCGGGGCGCGCCGGTGAGGGCGGCCAGCCGGCGGGCGTGCCGTCGCACGTCGGCCGCGAGATCCGGGGTGGAGGTGAGTATCTCCACCGCGGCGAGTGCCGTGCCGGCGCAGGCCGGGGCCAGCCCGGTGTCGAAGATGAACGTGCGGGCGGTGTCGATGAGGTGCGCGCGCACGGCTGGCGGGCCCAGCACGGCACCGCCCTGGCTGCCCAGCGCCTTGGACAGGGTGACGGTGGCGATCACGTCCGGCTCGCCGGCGAGCCCGACGTCCGCGAGCGCCCCCCGACCGCCGGGGCCGACGACGCCGAGGCTGTGCGCCTCGTCCACGACCAGCAGCGCTCCATGGGCCCGGGTGACCGCATGCAACGCGGCCAGCGGTGCCAGGTCGCCGTCGGCGGAGAACACCGAGTCGGTGACCACGACGGCGTGCTGCCACGACCGCTCGGCCAGCGCGCTGTCGACCGCTTCGACGTCGGCATGCGGGATGACGAGCACCCGCGCCCGTGACAGCCGGCAGGCGTCCACCAGCGACGCGTGGTTGCGCTCGTCCGAAACGATGAGGTCGTCGGGTCCGGTGAGCGCGGTGAGCACGCCCAGGTTGGCCGCGTACCCGGAGGCGAAGACCAGCGCCGAGGCGAAGCCGGTGTGGTGGGCGAGGGCGTTCTCAAGGTCACCGTGCAAGGTGGTCGTCCCGGTGACCAGCCGGCTTCCGGTGGAGCCTGCGCCCCAGGTGCGCAACGCTCGCACCCCACCTTCGATCACTTCGGGATGGCGGGACAGGCCCAGGTAGTCGTTGCTCGCCAGGTCCAGTGGGTGCGCGGGATCCTCGTGAGGTGGGTTGCCCGGCGTCCGTCCGTCGGGCGTGCGTGGGCGCACGACTCGGCGCAGCCCGGCCTCTTCGCGGCGACGGGCATGGCTGTCCAGCCATCCAAGCGGATTGCCGACCACATCGGTGGTACGTGGATGCACACCAGGAAGCCTAGGTCAAAGGCGGTGCGATCATGGTTTTTGCGCCGCC
>NZ_CAAAFT010000094.1:0-4161 GCF_900634765.1 Candidatus Protofrankia californiensis
GTGATTAACAGGTGGGTGGTGCAGAACTCGTGGCGTGAGCACCGGATCGCCCGGGAGGGCGAGCCGGAATGGGACGGCGGGGTGCCGGTCCGGACCGAGGCGATCCCGGTGCTGCACTCCGACCGCGTGATCGCCATACTGGCGCGGGACACCAACCTTGCCACCACCCGGACACCGAGCGCGCTGGAGTCGGCGTACCTGCAGTGCGCGAACAACCTGGCACTGATGATCGCCGAGGGAGCGTTCCCGTTCCGGGGGAGCAACGCCGAGCTGCCCGAGGCGCCGCGCGTCGGTGACGGGATGCTCCGCCTGGACGGCTCGGGAAAGGTCATTTTCGCCAGTCCGAACGCGCTGTCGGCATACCGCCGCCTTGGTTATACCGGCAATGTCACCGGTGAAGACCTGCGGTCGGTGCACCGGACGCTGAACCTGCCCGCGACCACACCGGCCGTGTGGCACGCGATCGGGCGTCGCCGGCCGGTCGAGGTGGAGCTCGCGGTCGGGAGCACGGTGGTGCTGTTGCGCGCGATCCCGCTGTTTCCCGGTGCCACTCGTGAGGTGCTGGTCCTCGTCCGTGATGTTTCCGATCTCCGGCGTCGTGAGGCGCAGTTGCTGAGCAAGGACGCGACCATCCGAGAGATCCATCATCGGGTGAAGAACAACCTGCAGACGGTCGCGGCTCTGCTGCGCCTGCAGATGCGTCGTACCAAGGTGGACGAGGCGCGCCTGGCGTTGCGGGAGTCGGTGCGAAGGGTGACCTCGATCGCCGTCGTGCACGAAACTCTTTCGCAGAGTCTCGGCGAGTCGGTGCCCTTCGACGAGATCGCCGATCAGATCACGTCGGTAACAGTGGATCTCGCTTCGACCGGGACCCGGGCGAGTACGACCCGCAAAGGATCATTCGGCCAGCTGCCCGGTGAACTCGCCACGCCCCTGGCACTTGTGCTCTCCGAACTTTTGCAGAATGCTGTCGAACATGCGTTCGATGGTTCGGCAGGTTCGATCGAACTCCGTGTCCGACGGTATGCCGACCGGCTGGACGTGGTGGTCGCCGACAACGGTGCCGGGCTGCCCGAGGACTTCCAGCTGGAGCACTCACCCCGGCTCGGTCTGCAGATCGTGCGCCAGCTCGTCCTCGGTGAGATGCAGGGAGCGATCCGGCTCCAGGCGGGGGCAGAGCGTGGAACAGAGGCCCTGCTGTCCATCCCGTTGCGCGGCTGAGAATTTTTTTCAAGATCGGTGTTATGTGGACCGTCGAGGTGGGTACAGCACCATCGTGCCTGGCGCCGTCCCACCCCGTCCCGGCCTGTCGTTTCCTACCGTCTCAACACCGGTACAGCGGGTGCTGATGGCTCCGCTGACAAACGAAGCGGACACGGACGGAAGCAGCCCTAAGGCACACGACAGCACCCCGATGACCAATACATCACGGCGAGGTCACCTGGGAAGTCGTCGTGTGGCTCGAACTGGTTTGGTGCTGGGGGGTACTGCTCAGGCGGTGCGAACTCGGGTGCGCGCAGGGCGTTTGAGTGCTCGGCGTTCATCCTCGCTCAAACCGCCCCAGACCCCGGAGTCCTGCCCGGTGTCAAGAGCCCAGCTCAAGCAATCACTTGTTACAGCGCACCGTCTGCAGACGGCCTTTGCTTCTTCGACCTGGCGTTCAGCCGGACCGGTAGTACCGATCGGGAAGAAGAGCTCGGGATCCTCGTCACGACAGAGCGCTCTGTGGCGCCAGTCCATGCGTACAACTCCCTCTCTCGTCTCGGGCCACACTGCACGTGAGACGCTTTGCGAGTCGCCACGGTTGTGTCGCACTTTCCGGCGGCCAAACGGCTACCGGGTCCGTGCGGCTTCTCGATCTTTCGACCAGATGCACCGTCGCGTGTGAGTCCGAGGTGTATGCGGTCCATCCACCTCGGACATTCGCCACCCTCCCACCGCAACTGCCATGGGCGCAAGAACCTGTAAGTGGCTTCCCACCCCTTACTGACCCCTGCCTGCCCGCCTTCGTCCGTTAGAGACACAGGTGGACCACTCTTTGCGGCTGGTCGAACGACGGCGACACACAGACCGTCCTAGTACTGCCAACTCAGTGAACACGCATGCCCGGCAGAGCCGGGCAACATGCCGAATTGGCATTGGATGTTGTCATCCATCGGTTTCTGGCTTACCGACCCGGGGATCTGGACCTCCGGCAGTGTGAAAGGAACATGATCGCGCTGCCTTTGGCCCTGTAGCGGATCCTGCGCCGAGGCCCTGGCGTTACCGGGTATGGCCGTGATGGCATCGTTGGCTCATGCAGGTTCTTGGTCACCGCGGTAGCCGGATCCCCGGCCCGGAGAACACAGTCGAGGCGGTGGACGCCGCGTTGCGCGCCGGCGCTGATGGTATAGAAGTGGACGTGCGGCGCAGCGCCGACGGGGATCTGGTCTGTGTGCATGATCCCCGGCTGCCGGGGCGGCTGACCGGCCGGGCCGTGGTACGCCGGACGACCCGCGAACTCACCCACCTGGGTGTGCCCACCCTGGCCGAGATTCTCGATGTCTGGGACGGTCGTGGCCGCATCATTCTCGAGGTCAAGAATCAGCCGGGTCAGCCCGACTTCGACGCCCCCCGGGAAAGGACCGCCCGGACCCTGATCGAATTCCTGCAGGCCCGCGGGCTCGCCCGGGCCTCCGGTGCTGTCGCACCCGCGGCCGTGACCGTGTCCTCGTTCGACTGGTTCGCGATCGAGGCGGTGCGCGACGCCGGGATCGGCGTGTCCACCGCGTTCCTCGCCATGCCGCGGATGTCGGTGAGCGGAGGCATCGCCTATGTGCGCTCGGCAGGGCATCACGAGCTGCACGCCCACATCTCCTCGGTGCTGGGCTCCTCGGAGGTGCCCGAGCGGGTCCGGGCAGCCGGTGTGAGCCTGGTGACCTGGACCGTCACGTCGGTGCGGGACGCCGATGAGTTGCGGCAGGCCGGTGTGGACGCGGTGATCTGTGACGACCCGGCCGAGGTCGTCCGCGGACTCGGCCGTGGAGCGGCCTGAGCACACGTTCGGGTCAGACGATGACGCGCAGGGCCCTGGGTTCGGATCGCAGTGTCACCTGAGTCTGCGGGCCGATGTACTCGCCGTCCATCTGGAACGGGAGCTCCTGCGTGGCCGTCAGCGTGATCGTGCGCTGGTCGTGCAGGGTACTGACATTCCTACCGTGTGGACCCCGGGCGCTGTGCAGCATGTGCAGGCCTATCCGGGTTGTCGTCATGGCCGTCAGCCGGCGCAGGCCGACAAGGTCCAGACCGGTGTCGAACGAGGCTGCCGGGCATGCGCGCACCAACCGGGAGTTGAGGTACGTCCAGGGTGTCGTGTTGCACACCACGGCGACCAGTACGGTGTCCGGCTCCGCGGTGCCCGGACCGCTTCCGTCGACGGTTGCCTCTGCCGCCTGGCTTGGTTCGTCGGTGGTGATGGTGATGGGTGGATGGCGGCGCCCGGCATTGCGGACGAACTGGCTGGCCGCCGAGCGCAGGTACAACCCCGGGGTGTTGCGGCGCCCGTGGACCCGTTTGCGCTCCACCCGCTCGACGACAGCCGCGTCGAGGCCGAGACCGGCACAGAACGTGAACCACCGGGACTGGCTGCTGCCTGACCGGTTGGTGAAGGTAGCGTGCCCGAGCCCGATCCGGCGGCTTCGGCCCTCTCGCAGAGCCTCCAGAAGTTCTCCCGTGGCCTCTACCGGGGACGCGGAGCAGCCGAGCGCACGGGCGAAGACGTTGGTGCTCCCGCCGGGTACCACTGCCAGTGCCGGCGTGCCCGGATCCGGTCCCGCCCGCAGGAGACCGTTGGCGATCTCGTTGACCGTTCCATCGCCGCCGAGGGCGACAACAAGGTCGAGGCCGTTGTCAGCGGCGCGTTCGGCGAGCTCGGCAGCGTGGCCCCGACCCTTGGTGACGACGGTCTCGAGGCTCAGGCCGGCGGCCAAGGCGCTGACCAGGACGTCCCGGATGCGCTGGGTCGTAGCCGTGGCGATGGGATTAACGACCAACAACGCGCGCATGATGTCTACGTTAGCTGTTCGGACCTTTTCAGGTCCCACGAGGTAATCCTTGCCACGCACGCACATCTGCGCGCCGCGGTGGTCCGCCGGGATGGTCCGCCGCGGCCGCTGGGCCCGG
>NZ_CAAAFT010000094.1:4186-5281 GCF_900634765.1 Candidatus Protofrankia californiensis
CGCGCCGCGGTGGTCCGCCGGGATGGTCCGCCGCGGCCGCTGGGCCCGGCGGGATTACGCGGTCGTGGCGACCACGTACTGTCGGCATGTGCGTTCCAGGGCTGAATCCGAGCGGGTCGCGCCGACCCGTTGGCGGCGTGACCGTGCTCGGTATGCCGTACACGCTCTGCGGGCCGCTGTGGTGCTACTGGCCGCCGAGGGATTACTGCTTGTCGCCCTTGGCATGTTCCTGGTGGTACGGGGTTTCGGGGCGGACACCGACGATCGTGGCCGGGCCGAGCTCGGAGGTCTGCTCGCCGTCGTCGCCGGGGTCGTCCTGTGGCTGCTCGCGGGGGCGTTGCTCGCCCACCGCCGGTGGGCCCGCTCACCTCTCGTCGTTGTGCAAATGTTGTGCCTTCCGGTCGGTGTTGGTCTTTTGCAGGCTCACCGCTATGGCGAAGGTGTTCCGCTGGTCGTGGTCCCGGTCGGGGTGTTGGTGCTGATCGGCCTGGCCGGCGGCTACCGTCCCCGCCAGCCTCCGGGTCCCGGTGATCCCCTTGCATGACCGTTGCGACCTGCATGCCTGTTACGACCGATCCGACTCTCTCAGGAGACGGCCGTCGGGGGAGACAGCCGTCAGGCGTCGTCCAGCAGGCCGCGGCGTAGCTGGGCCAGCGTGCGGGCGAGCAGGCGCGAGACGTGCATCTGGGAGATCCCGAGCTCGGTGGCGATCTGCGACTGGGTCATGTTGCCGAAGAACCGCAGCAGCAGGATGCGTTTCTCCCGTGGAGGCAGCTTCTCCAGGAGCGGCTTGAGCGACTCCCGGTACTCGACACCTTCCAGGGACTCGTCCTGGACGCCCAGGGTGTCGGCCACTGCCGGAGCCTCGTCGTCGCCGGAGTCCGGCGCGTCCAGCGAGACCGCCGAGTAGGCGTTGGCGGACTCCAGGCCCTCCAGCACCTCCTCCTCGCTCATCTGCAGATGAGCCGCCATCTCGCTGACCGTCGGTGAGCGGCCGAGCGTCTGGGAGAGCTCCGAGGTGGCTTTGGTCAGCGACAGCTTGAGTTCCTGCAGCCGCCGCGGGACCCGGATCGCCCAGCCCTTGTCCCGGAAGTG
>NZ_CAAAFT010000094.1:5374-15129 GCF_900634765.1 Candidatus Protofrankia californiensis
GGACCCGGATCGCCCAGCCCTTGTCCCGGAAGTGCCGCTTGATCTCTCCGACGATCGTCGGCGTCGCGTAGGTGGAGAACTCCACCCCGCGCTCGGGATCGAAGCGGTCCACCGACTTGATCAGCCCGATCGTCGCCACCTGGGTCAGGTCGTCCAGCGGCTCGCCGCGGTTGCGGAAACGACGCGCGAGGTACTCGACGAGCGGCAGGTGCATCCGCACGAGCTGGTTCCGGATCTCAGCCCGATCCGCGCTTCCCTCGGGGAGAGCGACCAGCTGGGCGAACAGTTCCCGGGCGCGTACCCGATCGTTGGTCTCGCCAGGATGGTCATGACCAGGATGGTTGGGGTCGTGGCCCGGGTGGGTCTGGGCCGCGACCGTCGGCGCGCGCTCGGGCGGGTGCGGCGTCAGGGCACTGTCCGTCACTGACGTGCCGGGCGGTGTCTCGTCCGTGGCCTCCTTGTCCGCGGTGAGGAAAAGATCAGGGGTGTCCTCGAGAAGGGCCTTCGAGTGTTGCGTGGTCGTGGCCACGGCGTCCTGAAGCGGTCGGGTAGGCCCTGCGGTCACGGCGTGCCCACCGGTCCGGTAGCCGGCGCGCCGGCGCTCTCGGTCCATGGTGTCTTGGGTGCTGCGGTTTGGGGACTGTGGATGTATTCCTCGGGTACACCGCGCCGCTTGCGCAGCCCGATGGTGACCCGCGAGTCCGCGTCCACGGAGCTGGACACCTCGTCGGCCAGGGCGGTCAGTACCGTCCAGGCGAACGTCTCGATGGACGGAGACTCGCCGTCCAGGCTGAGCACCGTGACCGAGACGTCGATGACACCGGGGGAGAGTTCGAAGGTGCATTCCAGGTCCGAACCGGGAACAGCCGACAGCAGCAGCAGCGCGCATGCCTCGTCGACGGCGATCCGCAGGTCTTCGATGTCGTCGAGGGTGAAGTCCGCGCGGGCCGCCAGTGAGGCCGTGGCGGTCCGCAGGACCGACAGGTAGGCACTCGCCGCGGGCAGTGTGAGCTGGACGACGTCTCGCAGCCGCCCACCGGGAACCCCGGTTTTGGGGACACCGCCCTGACCGCCGGCAGTTTCGGTCTTCGGCGTTGTGTCCACGACGCTACCCCCTTGTATGACTTGTGCGCTTGCGTCCCGTTTGGCCTCTCAGCCTCCACCTGAGCAGCAGCAGCCGCGTTAGTCGAGGCTCGAGTATCCGTGCTCAGCTCATGCCACCTGAGGACCACCGTACCCAGCGCCGAGGTGCCACCGCAGGTCGGGTGATCAATTCTGAAGGTTGTGAAGGTGATTCCGACTACGTCTCGTCGTCCCGCGGATGATCCCACCCGCCGGCTCCGGCCGGGATCGTGATCCACGACGGGATCATCGTGTTCCACGGCCGGTCCGGCGGATCTTCGTCATCGCAACCGACCGGACCGGCCTCACTGTGCAGGCCGGAGTCCCGGGGCTACCAGCTGGCCAAAGGCAGCGCGATCATGATTTTTTCGCGCTGCCGGGGCCCGGGTCCCCGGATATCTCCGGATATTGTAAGGGGGCTACGCGGCCTTGGTCTCCCAGAAGATCGTGGAGATCCGGTCGATGAGGTCGAGCAGCTTCTGCCCGTCGGCCGGGTCGACCGAGCCCTTGGCCCCGGCTGCGCCGGCCGCCTTGGTGGCCTGCCAGAACAGGTCGTGGAGTTCGGGGTACTTCTCCAGGTGGTTGGGCTTGAAATAGTCGGTCCACAGCACCCACAGGTGGTGCTTGACCAGGTCTGCCCGCTCCTCCTTGATAGCCAGGGCACGGGTGCGGAAGGCCGGGTCGTCGTTCCCCTGGAACTTCTCCTGGATCGCCTTCACGGATTGCGCTTCGATCTTCGCCTGGGCCGGGTCGTAGACTCCGCAGGGCAGGTCGCAGTGGGCGCTGACCGTTGTCTTCGGACGTAGGAGGCTCATACCGCCATCCTTTCTCGTCTCGTTGGACGTCTGAGGCAACTCTGGTGGGTGCACATGCTTGTCGGTCGCAAGTCGGGGTACAGCGGGCATGCCCTCAGTGGCCCCGGACGGTGTCGAGGCATGGCTCCACCTTGTGGCAACTTACCCGTGTGAGCCGACATGTTGCCGTGCGGATGGTCTCTGTCAGCGGCCGGTCCATGACGCCGACACTGCGGGACGGGGACGCCTGCGTGGTGCTATGGGGCGTGTTGCCGCGGGTGGGCGACGTGGTTGTCGCACGGCTGCCCGGTCGTGGACTCGGGGTGAAGCGGGCGGCCTTCGTCGAACCGGACGGGTCGTGGTGGCTGCGATCCGACAACGTGACAGCCGGCACCGACAGCGCGACGTTCGGCTCGGTCCCGTCCGAGGACATGCTGGGGCGGGTGGTCGCGCGTTACTGGCCGCGGCCCGCCTGGATCCGCAGGGCCTCATAGTAGGCCGTGCACGCACTGTAGGACGGCAGCAAGCTGGCGGCCTCCGCCTCCTTCAGCGACGGAGCCTGCGCGTCCTTCTCGGACAGCAGCGGAGTCAGGTCCCGTGGCCAGGGCAGTGCCAGATCGGGGTCGAGCGGGTCGACGCCGTGCTCGCGCGAGGGGTTGTAGGGCGTCGAACAGATGTATGAGATCGCCGCATTGTCGGTGAGCGCCATGAAGGAGTGACCGAGTCCCTCGGCGAGGTAGAGGCCCCTGCGGTTCACGTCGTCGAGCAGCACCGCCTGGTGCGTCCCGTAGGTTGGTGAACCGAGGCGGATGTCGACCACACAGTCGAGAACCTGACCATGGACGCAGGTGACGTACTTGGCCTGACTGGGTGGTACGGCGGCGTAGTGGACACCGCGTAGCGTCCCGCGCCGGCTCACACTGTGGTTCGCCTGGGCGAGGTTGAGCGGGTGACCGATCACCTTGGTCACGGTCTCGGATCGGAACCACTCCAGGAAGGTGCCCCGATCGTCGGTGTGCTGGCGGGGGGTGAACACCCATGCGCCGGCTATCGCAAGTTCATGAACCTCCACGAACGCGCACCGTACCCGGTAACGATGCCTCATGGGTGGTTGATGTGTCCGTGGCTGTCAGCAGACACCCTGGTCGCCGCTGATCCATTGGCGTTCCGGTGCCGATCCATTGGCGTTTCGGCACGCCGAGTGGACTTCGGCGCCTACCTTGGACGCCCGGTGGCGTGCGCATGCTTCAGTCAGAGTCGAGAGGCGTCCGCGGAGGAGGTAGAAGGGCCCGCGTGCCATATTGGACGGCATCCCCGGGCGACCCCCGGCCTTGCCGTCCACGCCTCCCACCCGTCGAGGCATCTCGTCCGAGGGAGTATGTGATGACCGCTACAACCGACCGTTCTGTCAACCAGACCGTTCCCGATGCGCCGGCGCAGGTGCCGTCCGTGCCCCGACCCGCCTTCGAGCCGGGCGGGTCGGAGCCGGCAGCCCGCGACACCGACCCCGTGTTCACCCTGCACAAGGGTGGCAAGATCGGAATCGCCCCGACAGTCCCGCTCAACGACCGTGACGACCTGTCGCGTGCCTACACTCCTGGTGTCGCGCGGGTCTGCACGGCCATCGCGGATGAGCCCGGCCTGGCCGACGACTTCACCTGGCGGTCGAACGTCGTCGCGGTGGTGACCGACGGCACCGCGGTGCTGGGGCTCGGCGACATCGGCCCGGCCGCGGCCCTGCCGGTCATGGAGGGCAAGGCGGCGCTGTTCAAGCAGTTCGCCGGAGTCGACGCGGTCCCGATCTGCCTGGACTGCACCGACACCGAGGAGATTGTGGAGACGGTTGCCCGGCTGGCACCCAGTTTCGGCGGCATCAACCTGGAGGACATCTCCGCACCACGCTGCTTCGCCATCGAACGACTGTTGCAGGACCGTCTTGACATCCCCGTCTTCCATGACGACCAGCACGGGACGGCGATCGTGGCGCTCGCCGCGCTGGAGAACGCGGCGCGTCTGACCGGCCGGCGTCTCGGTGACCTGCGCGCCGTCGTCTCCGGCGCGGGTGCCGCGGGCGTGGCGGTGACCCGTATCCTGCTTGCTGCCGGCATCGGCGATATTGCTGTCGGTGACAGTCGTGGAATACTGCACCCGGGACGTCCCGGTCTCACTGCGATCAAGGCGACGGTTGCGGCCGAGACCAACCGGGCCGGTCTCACCGGTTCGATCAACAGCGCTCTGGCCGGGGCGGACGTCTTCCTCGGCCTGTCCTCGGGGAAGGTGCCCGAGGAGGCCGTGGCGTCGATGGCGTCGGACGCGATCGTGTTCGCGATGGCGAATCCCGACCCCGAGGTCGATCCGGAGATTGCGCACCGTTACGCCCGGATCGTCGCCACCGGGCGTAGCGACTACCCGAATCAGATCAACAACGTGTTGGCCTTCCCGGGCGTGTTCCGCGGGGCACTGGACGTGCGCGCGAGCCGGGTAACCGAGTCGATGAAGTTGGCCGCGGCCGATGCGCTCGCCGCCGTGATCGTGGACGAGTTGACCGAGCAGCACATCATCCCGAGCGTTTTCGACGATCGGGTGGCGCCGGCGGTCGCAGCCGCGGTGGCTCGCCAGGCTCATGCCGACGGGGTGGCCCGCCGGTAGACGTGCCGGGGAGGTGTTCGCGCGGCGGACCCGGAGGCCGAGAATCCGCCCGACAGGTCCGCCGCCATCCCTGTTGCCGTCGTCCCGGTCAGACCCGACCGCAGCCGGGGCAGCGCCGGTTCTCGGACACCTCCACCAGGGGCCGTAGCGTCCCGCATCCCTTGTAGCTGCAGGAGACGAAGTCCGTCACGGAGACGACGATCGTGTCGCCGTCGGCATGGACGGCCGGCACGGACTCGGCCGCCGGCACGAGGATTTGCTGTCTCCGGCGGAACCACCGGGATGTACCCGAGCTGGGCGCCGGTACCCGCCTGTGTGTCGCCACGTCGAAGAGTGGAGCACAGCTCGGCCCGCCGCGCGATGGAGGCTGTGCAGTACACACGGTTTTTCATGTGTGTGTAGTTATTTAGTAGTTCATTTGTTGTTGCTCTGATGGATGTAGATGAGAAAGTATGGCTGTTCCTTCCGGTCGGTGCGATCACGGGCGTCATGCCGGCCGCGGCTTTACTGTTGGTTGGTGCTCGCAGTTGCTGTCGTGTCCCAGAATGCCGACGACCCATTGTCCGGCCTGTACGTCGGTGAGCGGCCCGCCCCCGACGTCCCCGACGGATGGACGACCGTGTCCGTCCGGGCCGCGACGCTCAACCATCATGATCTGTTCAGTCTGCGCGGGGTCGGGCTGCCCGCGGACAGGCTGCCGATGATTCTCGGCTGTGACGCGGCCGGGGTGAGCGCGGACGGCGAGGAGGTGATCGTCCATGCCGTCATCGGTGACCCGGCCGCCGGCAACGGGGACGAGACCCTTGACCCGCGGCGATCGTTGCTGTCGGAGCGGTACCCCGGGACGCTTGCCGAGACGGTGGCGGTACCGCGGCGCAACCTGGTGCCCAAGCCGGCGTCGCTGTCGTTCGAGGAGGCCGCGTGCCTGCCGACCGCATGGCTGACGGCCTACCGTATGGTTGTCCACCGCGCCGGCCTGCCGGCCGCCGGTGGTGGGACGCTGCTGGTGCAGGGCGCCGGCGGCGGGGTGTCCACGGCCGCGATCATCCTGGGGAAGGCTGCCGGCCACACTGTTCTCGTCACGTCCAGGGACGCCACCAAGCGGGAGCGGGCGATCAAGCTCGGTGCGGACGAGGCGTTCGAGCCCGGGGTGCGGCTGCCGGTCAAGGTCGACGCAGTGATCGAAACCGTGGGGGCGGCGACCTGGGAACACTCCATGCGGGCGCTGCGGCCGGGTGGCCGGATCGTTTGCTCGGGCGCGACCAGCGGCGCCAACCCGCCGGCCGACCTCAACCGGCTCTTCTTCCTGCAGCTGTCCGTCATCGGCTCGACCATGGGCACCCGGGACGAGCTGGCTGAGCTCGCGGCCTTCGCCGACCGGGTCGGGGTCCGTCCGATCGTGGACGACGTCCGTCCCCTCGCCGACGCCCGCGCGTCGTTCGCGAAACTTGCCCATGGCGAGGTCTTCGGCAAGCTCGTCCTCACGGTCTGAACAACCTGTTCAGTCTGTTCAGCCTGTAATTACAGGCTGAACAGACTGAGCTCTCAGTCGTCCGGGTCGTCGAGGCGGGCCAGGTAGGTCGCCAGTTCCTCGACTGCATCCTCGTACTGAGGATGCAGGTCGACGAACGTGCGCAGCTGGTCGGCGAGCCAGTCGAGCGTCACGGACTCCTCACCGCGACGCTGCGAGAGCTCCTCGATACCTCTGTCGGTGAAATACACCGCTTGCTCCGCCTTGTGCCGTGACGAGAAGATCACCCGGTGAACGCGGCCTCGATCAGAGCCGCCTGCTCCTTCTCGTGTACCGAGGAGGAACCGCCGGCGGGCGCGGCCGACGCCTTTCGGGACACCCGGCGCAGCCGCAGACCGGCGGGCAGAGCCTCCGGCAGCTGGATGGCCATGTGCGGGTAGGCGCCCTGGTTGGCGGGCTCTTCCTGCACCCATGCCACGTCGGTGAGGTTCGGGTAGCTCTCGAGTACCTTGCGCAGCTCCTCAACAGGGGTCGGGTAGAGCTGCTCGACCCGGACGAGCGCGGTGTCGGTGATCTGGTTCTTGGTCTGCGCGGCCAGCAGGTCGTAGTAGACCTTCCCGCTGGACAGCAGTATCTTGCGGATGCCTGCGTGGTCACCGACACGGGCGTCGTCGATTACTGGGAGCCATGAGCCAGACGTCAGATCCTCGACCGTCGACGTCGCCGCCTTCAGCCGCAGCATCGACTTGGGGGTGAAGACGACCAGTGGGCGGCGTACGGGCGAGAGTGCCTGCCGGCGCAACAGGTGGAAATAGCTTGCCGGGCTGGACGGGGCCGACACCAGCATGTTGTTCTCGGCGCACAGCGTCAGGAACCGCTCGATCCGCGCCGAGGAGTGATCCGGACCCTGACCCTCGTAGCCGTGCGGAAGCAGCAGGCCGACCGCGCTGCGCTGCCCCCACTTGGCCTCGCCCGCGGCGATGAACTCATCAATGATCGACTGAGCGCCGTTGGCGAAGTCGCCGAACTGGGCCTCCCACAGCACGAGCGCTTCCGGACGGGCCACCGAATAGCCGTACTCGAAGCCCATTGCGGCGAACTCGGACAGTAGCGAGTCGTGGACGTAGAAGGTGCCGGCGCCCGGCTCGGTCTCCAGCGACTTCACCGGCGAGTACTCCTCGCCGGTGTACCGGTCGACCAGGACGGCGTGCCGCTGGCCGAAGGTACCGCGCCGGCTGTCCTGCCCGGCGAGGCGGATGGGCCGCCCGTCCAGCAGGATCGATCCGAAGGCGATGGTTTCGGCGCATGCCCAGTCGATCATCCCGGTGGCCACCATCTGGGCCCGGCGTTCGAGCTGTGGGCGCAGCCTCGGGTGGATTGTGAATCCTGCCGGCAAGGTGGTCTGGGTATCGATGACCTTTTTGACGACGTCCAGTGACACGGCGGTGGACACGGCGGCCGCGGCGGCGGCTTCCGCCGGAGTCGTCACCAGCCGGGGCTGCGCGGGCGGCCGGTCGGTGGTGTCGCGGGTTTCCGCGAACGCCTTTTCCAGCTGCGCCGAGTAGTTCTTCATGGCCTGCTCGGCCTCGGCCGGGGTGATGTCGCCGCGACCGATCAACGCTTCGGTGTAGAGCTTGCGCACCGACCGCTTCGCGGCGATGGTGTCGTACATCAGCGGCTGGGTGAACGACGGTTCGTCCATCTCGTTGTGGCCACGCCGCCGGTAGCACACCATGTCGATCACGACGTCCTTGTGGAACGCCTGCCGGAACTCGAAGGCCAGCCGCGCGACGCGCACACACGCCTCGGGATCGTCCCCGTTGACGTGGAAGATCGGCGCCTGCACCATCCGGGCGACGTCGGTCGCGTACACCGACGACCGGCTGGCGATCGGCGACGTGGTGAACCCGACCTGGTTGTTGATGACGACGTGCACGGTGCCGCCGGTGCGGTAGCCGCGCAGCTGGGAGAGGTTCAGCGTCTCGGCAACCACGCCCTGGCCGGCGAAGGCGGCATCCCCGTGGATGAGCACGGGCAGGACGGTGAACCCCTCCGGGCCCTTGTTGAGCAGGTCCTGCTTGGCGCGGGCGACACCTTCCAGCACCGGGTCGACCGCCTCCAGGTGGGAGGGGTTGGACACCAGGGAGACGGCCACCTCGCGGTCGTCGGGGGCGGTGTAGACACCCTCGGCGCCGAGGTGGTACTTGACGTCACCGGAGCCGTGCGCGGTCTGCGGGTCTACGTAGCCCTCGAACTCGGCGAAGATCTGCCGGTAGGACTTGCCGATGATGTTCGCCAGGACGTTGAGCCGGCCGCGGTGGGCCATCCCGAAGGCAACCTCGTCCATGCCCGCCTCGGCGGCCCGTTGCAGGACCTCGTCCAGCAGCGGGATTGCCGACTCCGCACCCTCGAGGGAGAAGCGCCGCTGCCCGACGTACTTGGTCTGCAGGAAGGACTCGAACGCCTCGGCCGCGCCAAGGCGTTCGAGGACGTGCAGCTGCTCGGCGGGGTCGGGCCGCTCGGCGGCCCGTTCGACCCGCTGCTGGATCCAGACCCGCTCGTCCGGCTCCTGGATGTGCATGTACTCGATGCCGACCCGGCGGCAGTAGGAGTCCCGCAGGACACCCAGGATGTCGCGCAGCGTCATCGTCCGCTGGCCGGCGAAGCCGTCGACGGGGAACTCGCGGTCGAGGTCCCACAGGGTCAGGCCGTGGCTGATGATGTCGAGGTCGGGGTGGCTGCGGATGGCGAACTCGAGGGGGTTGGTGTCGGCCATCAGGTGGCCGCGGACCCGGTAGGCGTGGATCAGTTCCAGCACCCGGGTGCCGTGATCGAGATCGCCCTCGTGGGACGAGGTGATGTCGGCAACCCACTGCACCGGCTCGTACGGGACGCGCAGTGAGCGGAAGATCTCCTCGTAGAAGTCGTCCGCGCCGAGCAGCAGCTGGTGTATGCGGCGCAGGTACTCGCCGGACTGCGCGCCCTGGATGATCCGATGGTCGTACGTGCTGGTCAGAGTAATGATCTTTGAGACGGCCAGCTTCGACAGGGTCTCGGGGGAGGCGCCCTGGAACTCGGCCGGGTACTCCATCGCGCCGACCCCGATGATCGTCCCCTGGCCCTGCATCAGGCGTGGCACCGAGTGCACGGTGCCGATACCGCCGGGGTTGGTCAGCGTGATCGTCACGCCGGCGAAGTCATCGGCGGTGATCTTGTTTGTCCGGGCGCGCCGGACGAGATCCTCGTAGGTGAGCCAGAACTGGCTGAAGTCCATCGTCTCGGCCTGCTTGACCGCGACGACCACCAGCTGGCGCGAGGAGCCCTTGACCAGGTCGATGGCGATGCCCAGGTTGACGTGTTCCGGCGTGACCAGGGCCGGCTTGCCGTCGACCTCCGCGTAGGAGAAGTTCATGGCCGGTGCGGCCTGCAGCGCCCTGACCATCGCGTAGCCGATCAGGTGTGTGAACGACACCTTGCCGCCACGGGAACGGGCCAGATGCCGGTTGATGACGATCCGGTTGTCCGCGAGCAGCTTGGCGGGCACCGCACGGACCGAGGTCGCCGTGGGGACGTGCAACGACGTCTCCATGTTCGCGACAACGCGGGCGGCGGCGCCACGCAGTGGTGAGCTCGGGACGCCGCTGGCCGGAGCGGGAGCGACATGGTCGGGAGCCGGCGGGGGTGGGGCCACGGAGATGTTGGCCGCAGAGGACGCCGGC
>NZ_CAAAFT010000094.1:15313-15964 GCF_900634765.1 Candidatus Protofrankia californiensis
CACGGAGATGTTGGCCGCAGAGGACGCCGGCCCGCCGGCGGGGGTGTCACCGGCCCTGCTGGGAGCCGGTACCGCACCCTTGGCAACGGCGGGCGGGACGGGCACCTTCGCGCCTGGCCGGTCGTTGACACCCTCGGGCTGATAGTCGGAGAGGAACTCGCGCCACTCCGGCGAGACGCTCTCGGGGTCGGCGAGATACTGCTGGTAGATCTCGAATACCAGCCACTCGTTAGGGCCGAAGTCGGGTCCAGACTCGGGTACCGTCGGTGCTGTCACGGGGGCGTTCCCCTCTATCCACCTTCTGTTATGGCCCCGGGTGCGGGCCCTTTCACTGCTGTGTAATCAGGCTACTCGTCACCTTCACCTGAATGCGGCCGAAGGTCGTAGCCCGTGAGCCGGGCCACGGGCGGTGAGGGGTCCTGCTACTCCCAGTGTCCGTCCTGGACGACACTGCGGACCTGTGTCCCGGATGGCTGTGAGTAGGCTGCCTCGACGTGCCAGGATCATCACGTGGCGGTGTGGCTCGGCGTTGACGTGGGTGGGACCTTCACCGATCTCGTCGCGGTCGGCAGCGACGGCCGGATGATCTTCGAGAAGGTGCCGTCGGTGCCCGCCGACCCGTCCGAGGCGGTGCTCGACGCCGTCCACAGG
>NZ_CAAAFT010000095.1:0-3582 GCF_900634765.1 Candidatus Protofrankia californiensis
CGGCCACGCCGCGGCATGTGTGCTGTCGGGGCCGGCCGCGGGAGTGGTCGGCGCCGCCTATGTCGCGGCCCGCTCGGGCCTGGCCGATCTGCTGACCTTCGACATGGGCGGGACGTCGACGGATGTCGCCCCGGTGCTCGGCGGTCGGGTGCAGACCACGGCCGAGTCGGTGCTCGCCGGCATACCGATCACGTTGCCGACGGTGGACGTCCACTCGGTGAGCGCCGGCGGTGGATCGGTGGCGTGGGTCGACTCCGGTGGAGCGCTGCGTGCCGGGCCCCGTTCGGCCGGAGCCGATCCGGGCCCGGCCTGTTACGGCCGCGGAGGCGTCGAGCCGACGGTGACCGACGCGGACCTGGTTCTCGGCTATCTGGCCGACGGGGCGAACCTCGGCGGCGAGGTCACCCTGTCCAGGGCGTCCGCTCACAAGGCGCTGGCCACCCTGGGCGCGATACTCGGGTCCGGCCCGGACGGCCTGTCGGCGGAGGAAACGGCGGCCGGGGTGGTGGCGGTCGCCGACGCGGAGATGATCCGGGCATTGCGGGTGGTCTCGGTGGAACGCGGCCTTGACCCGCGGGAGCTGACCCTGGTTGCCTTCGGCGGCGCCGGCGGAACGCACGCCTGCGCGTTGGCCGAGGAGCTCGGGATACGCCGGGTGCTGGTGCCGTTGGCCTGCGGGGTGCTCTCTGCGTTGGGGCTGGCCATCGGCGACGTCCGTCGGGACTACCTCTATCCGCTGCACGGTCTGCTGGCAGAGGTCGATCTGGGCGCCGCCTTCGCCGAGCTGGCCCGGACCGCCCGCGCAAACACCCCCACTACGGACATTCCCGCACTTGCGACCGAACTCCAGGCGGACTGCCGGTATGTGGGCCAGGCGCATGAGCTGACGGTTGTGGCTTCCTCCGGTGGCGGGTTGCCGGCTGCTGAGCAGCTCGGCGACGGGGCTGGTAGCGGCGTCGCGGACGGTGACTTTTCCGCCTCGCGGATACGGACGGCCTTCGAGGCCGAGCACCTGCGCCGCTACGGGCACACCGCGCACGACCGGGAGGTCGAGGTGGTGGCCGTACGGCTGGTGGCCACGGTGCCGGGCCTGCGACCCGAGCTGCGGGCGCCAGCCGCCGATCCCACCGCGGTCCGCAGCCGCCGGTCGGTCTACCTGGACGGTTCCTGGCAGGACGTGGACGTTGTGCCCCGCGCCGCGCTGGGAGCAGGCAGCGGCGTGGCGGGGCCGGCCGTCGTCGAGTTCGCCGAGGCGACCTGCCTGATACGCCCCGGCTGGCGCGCCGAAGTGGACGCGGTCGGCTCCCTGCTGCTCATGCGAGCCTGACGGGTGGCTCGGCTAACGGTCGGGCGCGCCTGGCGCGTTCCGGGTGGCTCGGCCCCCTCATACGCCGGACGACCACCCGGGCCGCCCGGTCGAGAAACTGTTTTACCTGGCGGATCACTGCCATACGGGCTTCATGCTGGTGAATGAGGATGACTGCAACGCATCAGAAACATATGTGTCATATTTCACTGCGACTCTGACGCCCGTGTCGTGTCATCACCAGCCCGTCGGGCGACGATCTGCCAGGGGAAGCTACCCCTGCTCGATGTCCGGGATGGCCGCGCCCCTCGGAGCCTTCTGGGGACTTGGGCCGCCGGCAGCGCGAGAAAAACATGATCGCTCTGCCTTTGGCCCTCCAGGGCTTTCCGATACCGGGTGCCGCGGGTGGCCCCGGACGTCGCGGTAGCGGCGCCGTCGTGGCACTGCAGCCCGGCAAGGGAAAGGTGGACGGAAAGCACTACCTGCCGTCCACCCCCGAGACGGTCATGTGGGGGCGGCTGCCAACCGCCGACACCCGGCCCGTGCTGAGCGTGGAGTCGGGGGCCACGGTGACGGTCGACACGGTCAGTCAGGAGGGAATCCTCGACGATCAGGGGCGTGACCCGGACGCCTTCTTCGGCGGGTTCGGTGTCCCGGCTCCCGAGGTGCTTGAGGACGCCCGGATGATCGCGTCCTCCGGGATCCCGCACCGGTTCGGGGTGGACAGCCCGCACATGGTGACCGGACCGGTGCTCGTTCGCGGTGCCGAGCCCGGCGATGTGCTGCGGGTGGACGTCGTTTCGCTGCATCCGCGGGCCAGGTACGGGGTGGTGTCGACCCGTCACGGTGCGGGGCTGCTCGCCGGAGAGTTTCCCGAAAACGACCCTCCCGGCCCGGATGCGAACGCCCGCAACTGGACGGCCTTCCGGACGACGAGCAGCTTCTGCGCCGTCGAACGGCGTCGGGGCAGGCTCTTCGGCTCACTGGGGGGAGCTGGGAGGCGGAAGGTGCGTTTTCCGCTGTCGCCGTTCATGGGGATCATGTCGGTTGCCCTCGACGGCCCCGGCCCGCTCCGTTCGACCTCGGTCGGGACGCATGGCGGAGCCCTCGACTGCGGGGAACTGGGTGTCGGTGCCCGGCTGTTTCTCCCGGTGCGGGTCCCCGGCGCACTGTTTGCCGTTGGTGACCCACATTATTCCCTGGGTGACGGAAAGGTCGCGATGGTCGCCCTGGAAGGGCCGCTGCGGGCGACGTTCCGCCTGACCGTCCTGAAGGAACCCGCCGCCCGGGCCGCTCTCGGGATGCTGCGCGAACCCTTTGTCGAAACCGACACCCACTGGGTTCCGCTGGGGGCACATGCCGATCTCGCCGATGCCGTCCGCCATACCACGCGGTCGGCGGTGGTCTTCCTGTCCACCCGGCTGGGGATGGACCGGGCGGACGCTCTCGCCTACCTGTCCGCGGCGGCTGCCTTCGGTATCGGCCGGTCGGCCGGCGACCTGCAGACCGTGTACTGCCGGATCCGTCGGGCGGACTTCGGGGAGCCGGCCGCTGCCAAACCCCGGCTGGTACGCCCCGGATTCGGGCGGGTCGCCCCCACGTCCACTCCGGCGACCGATCTCACTCCCGCGGCCGATCGCCGCGAGGAGCCGGTGAGCGCAGATGAGGCACACGAGCGTCCGGACGTACCGGACCCAGCGCTGGAAGGTGTATCGGACGTACCGGAGCCGGCGCCGGATGCACGTGCCGCCGATACGCCTGGCGAGGTCGTGATGGACGTGGGCAGCCGCGGGGAGAAGAGCCCGCCGGAGTAGCCGCGGCGGTTGTCTGTTGGTGGCGTGCGATCGTCGAAGACGATTGCGCGGGCTCCCGGACGGCGGCCCGCCACAGAGCTCGGGGCCCCGTGCCACGCCGGAGGCGTTACACGGGGAAAGCCGGTCAGCCGGGTGCGATCTGGTCGGCCGGCGGTGCGGTGATGCGCGCGGGTACGCCGAAGTCCGAGTAGGTCACCGTCCGGACGATCTCACTGCGTCCCGCGCCGTTGTCGGAGCCGGCGCTGGCGACGGTGACGCGGAGCTGGCGGACGAGACCCTCGGCGTCGATCCATGCTTCGGTCGGTTGGATCGCCGTCCCCAGGGTGCCCTTGTAGTACTCGACCGTCGTGGCGCTGATGTTTCCCCGGGCAGCGGCTGCGTCCAGGTTCACGGACAACGTGTAATGGGTGGTCGTGACGCCGTCGATCGCTTCCTGGCCGACGGTGGTCACCGGGGTCGAGG
>NZ_CAAAFT010000095.1:3721-7999 GCF_900634765.1 Candidatus Protofrankia californiensis
GTCACCGGGGTCGAGGCCCCGCTGAGGAATCCGACCCGCAGTGCGACGGCGTCGCCGGCCCCGGGCTGGGTGGTTGTTCCCGGGCCGGGTGTCGCCGAGTTGTTGCCACCGGCGCCTGGGACGACACGGGTCCAGCGGGTGGAGTTCGGCGCATCGGCGGGCGGGACCCTGCGCTGGTAGAGGTCGGGGCCGATGAGCAGGATCTCGCTCCTGCCCCCGCCGGCCACGTCACGCACGGTCTGGCTGGTGCTGTTGGCGAAGTCGACCGTGCCGGTACCGCTGATGGAGACGATCTGTTTACGTCCGGACGCGGACGCGAAGCTCGCCTGATCGTTGAAGCGGATTCGTGCCGTCCCCCGCGTGATGGTCGCGTGGTAGGCGTCGGCAAGGGGCGCGGGCACCCCACCGGCCTCGGTGGGTGCGATGCCGGTGGGGATCGCGGCCGGTGGGGGCGTGGGGGAGTCGGACGAACAGCCGGCTGCGCCGGCCAGCAGCAGGCCTGGCGCAAGTAGCACGACAGCGGATACCGTGACCCGCGCAACGGCCTTGAGGGTCATCGCCGTCCGTCCTTCCCGACTGCGTGTACCGGCCGACCCGGCTTGCGTCGCGTACCGGCCGACGCGAGTCGGTCCGCTAGAAGCGCCGGAAGATGAGCGCGCGCTTGACCTCCGCAATGGCCTTGGTGACCTGGATCCCACGCGGGCATGCGTTCGAGCAGTTGAACGTCGTCCGGCAGCGCCAGACGCCTTCGCGCTCGTTGAGAATTTCCAGGCGTTCGTCGCTGGCGGCGTCCCGGCTGTCGAAGATGAAGCGATGCGCGGCCACGATCGCGGCCGGTCCGAAGTAGTCGCCGTCATTCCAGAAGACCGGGCACGACGTGGTGCAGGCCGCGCACATGATGCACTTGGTGGTGTCGTCGAAGCGTTCCCGGTCGGCGGCGGACTGCAGCCGCTCCCGGGTCGGTTCGTGTCCCTCGGGAATGAGATACGGCTTGACCGCCCGGAACGCGTCGAAGAACGGCTCCATGTCGACGATGAGGTCCTTCTCGACCGGAAGTCCCTTGATGGGTTCGATCGAGATTTCCGAGCCGAGGTCCTTGACCAGCACCTTGCAGGCGAGCCGGTTCGCGCCGTTGATCCGCATGGCGTCCGAGCCGCACACGCCGTGCGCGCATGACCGCCGGAAGGACAGCGACCCGTCGAGATTCCATTTCACGTAGTGCAGGGCGTCCAGCAGCCGGTCACTGGGGTCGAACGGGACCGAGTAGCTCTCCCAGTGCGCTTCGTTGCTCACCTCGGGGTTGAAGCGCCTGATCTTCAGCGTGACGGTCCGTCCACCCGAGGTGTTGGAGCTGGCGTCGGCCGGTACGGTGGTTGATAGATCGTCGGTGACAGTCACGCCGGACCTTTCTCACATCGGACCCGCAACGCGGGTCAGCAAATCATAGACCGCGCCGCGAGTGCCCCGAACGTCGAAGCCTCGCACCCCGGACTCGAAAAGGATTTCGTGTCAGGGATCGTGGCCGCGGTCCGAGGGAGCCGGAGCGCGCTGGTGCAGGTACGGGCGATCTCATCGGTCACGGGCTCTTACGACGTCTTCTTACGTTTTCTCACGGCGTCGTGGAGCGGCGCGAAACCGGGTGGCCGCTACGGGGCGGGGACCCTCGATACCGGGCAGGGTCCCCGCGGGTCCGCCGGCCACCCGGGCCACGCGGTCAGTACTTGCGCTCCATGGGCTGGTAACGGGTCATGGCCACGGGCTTGTAGTCCAGCCGGATCTCCGCGTCGGGTGCGGCGGCGGCCAGCGGCCCGGAGCGGTAGGCCATGGTGTGACGCAGGAAGTTCACGTCGTCACGGGTGGGATAGTCCTCGCGGGAGTGCCCCCCGCGGGACTCGTTGCGGGCCAGCGCGCTGGTGACCAGGCATTCGGCGAGGTCGAGCAGGAAGCCCAGCTCGACCGCTTCCAGGAGTTCGGTGTTGTAACGGCGGCCCCGGTCGATGACGCCGACATGCTGGTATCGGGCTTTCAACCCGGCGATGTCGCCGACCGCCTGCTTCAGCGTCGCCTCGGTGCGGTACACCGACGCGTTGACGTCCATTGTTTCCTGAAGCTCGCGGCGGATCGCCGCCACGTTCTGGGATCCGGCGCCGTCGCGAAGGCGGGTGAGCAGTCCCTCGACGAAATCGGCCGGGTTGTCCGGGAGTTCGGCATGGGCGGGAACTTCCACCGCGTGCTGCGCCGCGGCGATTCCGGCCCGGCGGCCGAAGACGTTGATGTCCAGCAGCGAGTTGGTGCCGAGCCGGTTCGCGCCGTGCACGGAGACGCATGCCACCTCGCCCGCGGCGTAAAGGCCCGGGACGATGTCGGTGTTGTTCCGCAGGACCTCGGCGTTGATGTTCGTCGGGACGCCGCCCATGGCGTAGTGGGCGGTCGGCTGGATCGGGATCGGGTCCGTGTAGGGCTCGATGCCCAGGTAGGTACGGGCGAACTCGGTGATGTCCGGGAGTTTTGCGTCGAGTTGTTCCGGGGGCAGGTGCGTCAGGTCGAGGTAGACGTGGTCGCCGTCGGTGCCACAGCCGCGGCCGGCGCGGATTTCGGTGTAGATGGCCCGGGCCACCATGTCTCGGGGGGCGAGGTCCTTGATGGTCGGCGCATAGCGCTCCATGAAGCGCTCGCCGTCCCGGTTACGCAGGATTCCGCCTTCACCGCGGGCGCCCTCGGTGAGCAGGATGCCCATTTTCCAGATACCGGTCGGGTGGAACTGGTAGAATTCCATGTCCTCCAAAGGCAGCCCCCGCCGGAAGATGATGCCCATGCCGTCACCGGTCAGCGTGTGCGCGTTCGAGGTGACCTTGAAGACCTTGCCGAAACCGCCGGTGGCGAACACCACCGACTTGGCCCGGAAGACGTGTACTTCGCCGGTGGCCAGTTCGTAGGCGACCACGCCGACGGCGACACCCTCGCTGATCAGCAGGTCCAGCACGTAGAACTCGTTGTAGAACTCGATGTCGTGCTTGACGCACTGCTGGTAGAGAGTCTGCAGGATCATGTGGCCGGTGCGGTCGGCGGCATAGCACGAGCGGCGGACGGGCGCCTTGCCGTGGTCACGGGTGTGGCCGCCGAACCGGCGCTGGTCGATGCGGCCCTCGGGGGTCCGGTTGAACGGCAGGCCCATCTTCTCCAGGTCGAGGACCGCGTCGATGGCCTCCTTGCACATGACCTCGGCGGCATCCTGATCTACGAGATAGTCACCGCCCTTGATCGTGTCAAAGGTGTGCCATTCCCAGTTGTCCTCCTCGACGTTGGCCAGGGCCGCGCACATACCGCCCTGGGCCGCGCCGGTGTGGGAGCGGGTGGGATACAGCTTGGTCAGCACGGCGGTGCGACACCGCTTGCCGGATTCGAGTGCCGCGCGCATACCCGCGCCGCCGGCACCCACGATGACCGTGTCGTACTTGTGAATCTGCACCGCTTGGACCTCCGCCTTCCCAGGCGCTATCAGGAGATGTTCGGGTCGAAGGTGAAGATGACCAGTGCTCCCAGAGTGACCACCAGGGACGTCGACACGTACAGCAACATCTTCAGGTAGAACCGGGTCTGTGGCCGCTCAGCGTAGTCGTTGATGACGGTTCGCAGGCCGTTAGTCCCATGTAGTTCGGCGAGAACGAGCATCAGCAGGTCCCAGGTTCGCCAGAACGGCGAGGCCCAGCGGCCAGCGACGAAGCCGAAGCCGATCCGCTGCACACCGCCATCAAGAATGTTCATGATGAACAGGTGGCCGAGCACCAGAAAGACCAGCAGAATCCCGGAGACGCGCATGAACAGCCAGGCGTAGAGCTCGAAGTTCGTTCGCGCCTTCGAGCTTGTGGGCCGGCGTCGTGGGCTGCGCGGAGCCTCGATGACCGGGGCGGGCGCGCCGTCGATCGTTGTCGCCATCAGGACGCGCTCCCGAACAGGGTCTCGATCGTATGTTTGATCATGTAGTAGGTGCCGGGGACGACCAGGATGACCCACACCACGAGCTCGGTGTACAGCATCTGGCGCTGGAAGCGAGGACCGGACCCCCAGAAGTCGATCAGTACGATCCGGATCCCGTTGAGTGCGTGGAAGAGGACCGCCGCTACAAGTCCCACCTCCATCAGGTTCACGATCGGGCTCTTGTATGTCGCGATCACGGTGTCATAGGACGACGGGGACACCCGTACAAGCGCGGTGTCCAGGACGTGGGCGAACAGAAAGAAAAAGATCAGTACGCCTGTGATCCTGTGGGCAACCCAA
>NZ_CAAAFT010000095.1:8024-11553 GCF_900634765.1 Candidatus Protofrankia californiensis
ACCCGTACAAGCGCGGTGTCCAGGACGTGGGCGAACAGAAAGAAAAAGATCAGTACGCCTGTGATCCTGTGGGCAACCCAGGACCACATACCCTCGCGGCCGCGGTAGAGCGTGCCCGCTGGTGCCTTCGGCACTGAAAGCTCCTCCGGACCGGCCTTCCGACAGGCTGGTCCTGATGATCCGTCCGATGACTCACAGTGACCTGTTTGGCTGAAGGTGATGCGGCTGTCATGGAATCCGCCAGTTCATGACCGAGGTCTGGAAGGTCACGCTCGAACCGATGGTCCGGGCAATGATCTGACGGGCAGGCAGCTCGCGTCACCGAAGAACCAAGGCACCCGGAGACATCATGTGGACGACGGTTTGTGTGCACCCGATGCTAGTGCTGGCCTCCTGGCGGGGCATGCCAGCTTCCGTGACACTTAGGTGAGGTATGTCACAGATAGTGATCGTCTTCATTGTGTGACGAAGCGCTCCGAAGGGTAGGAGCGCCCGGCAACAGGGACGCGGCGTCGCGGCATCAGGTTCCCGCGGTCGGAGTGGGGGGGTCGACCGGTGCCGTCGGAGCCGGAGTCGTCGGCTCGACCGGTGTCGGCGAAGTCGTCGTAACCGGTGTGGTCGGGCTCGCGCCCACCTGCGTGGGTGAGGGGCTCGGGGTCACCGCCTCGGTCGCGGTTGGTATCGGCTCGGCCGATGTATTCGCTACGGACGGTGAGGGTGAGCGTGGGGTGGAGAACTTGTCCACGCCGGGAGGAACCTTCAGGCCGGAAGCGAGTGCGGAGGAGTTGATGCTGCTCTGCCCGGCGATCGTGCTTGCCGGCGGGCTGCCGTCCCCGCTGGGTTGTAACTGTGAATCACTGTTGGGCCCCGAGCCGAGCAGCACGCTCAGCATGATCGCCACGCTTACAATCACGGACGCGGCCACAGCCATGATCACACCGTGTTGCAGGGGAGGTCCGTCACCCTGCCGGGTGGTTGACGCTCTCCTGCTCTCCAGGCGATCATGAGTTGTGCTGTTGCCGGGCGGACCACCCACGACACCGCCGGCAACCGGTAGCAGACCGTCATCGGGATCAGCCTGGCCGTCGGTGCCGTATCCACCGAAGTCGAACGGGGGCGGGGCGAGCCGGCCGCCTGCCAGGGTGGTCGCTCCCGAGGCACCCGGGAGCGGGGTGCGCTCGGACCGCGTCCCGACCGCTACAGCGGTCACCGGCTCCTCGAGGTGGCCGGAACCCTCTCGGTATGCAGACTGCCCCGGGCCGGGAGCCGTCCGCTCGGTGCCCAGCTCACCTGCGCCCGTCGCGGCGGTGGCTACCCTGTTGGCGATCATCGTTCCGGTTTCGGTCGGCTCGTCGGCCACACCCCTGGACGCGCCACCTGCCGATCCGCTGCCCACCGATCCGCCACCCGTGGTCGCGCCGTCCGCCGACGGGTCCACAGTTGCCGGGTCCGCCGTGGTTGCGCCGGTGGCAGTGGGGCTGATCTGGGACCCGTGGGCGTCCGGGTCCCCGCCGGATGCCGGATCGTTGCCGACGTACTCCAGGACGCCCGCACCAGGCTTGGGGTTGTGGTTCTCGCTCGCGTCCACGCCCGGTTTCGGCTGGGAGCCGGTGACCGACGCCGGTACCGGCGCCACCCCGTGCGCGATAGGGAGCAGGCGCCGGCGTACCTCGACCACGTCCGGCCTGGCCTCAGCCGGACGGTCGAGCAGGTCGGTGAGCAGGCCGCGCAGGGGGCCGGCGAGCCGGAACGGACGCCTGCGTCCCTCCACCACCGCGGTGAGGACGGCGTAGGTCTCCGGCCCTTCAAACGGTGGCTGCCCCTCCACCGCCGCATACAACGTGGCGCCCAGCCCCCACAGGTCGCTCGCGGGGCTGCCGGAGGAGCCGCGAACCCGTTCCGGGGCGATGTAGGCGGGGGAACCGACAAGCGCACCCGTTCCGGTGAGGGTCGAGTCGCCGTCCGTGGCCGCAATGCCGAAGTCGGTCAGCCGGACGTGGCCGTCCCGGCCGAGTAGCACGTTCCCGGGCTTGACGTCACGGTGCAGCACGCCCGCGGAGTGGGCGGCGGCGAGCGCCTCGGTGAGCGTCAGCCCGATGGCCGCCACCTGCTCCGGTGGCAGCGGCCCCTCGGCGCGGATGACCTCGCCGAGGCTGTCGGCGTCCACCAGTTCCATGACGATCCAGTGGCGCTCGGCCTCTTCGACCACGTCGTAGACGGAGACGATCGCCGGACTGTTGAGACGGGCGAGGGCGCGGGCCTCACGCAGCACCCGTGCTCGCAGCCCGTCACGTTCAACCTGCGAGCCGGCATGCGGAATGAGAATTTCCTTGACCGCGACAGGGCGTTGGAGAAGTTCGTCCTCACCACACCAGACGACACCGGCGCCACCTCGACCGATAGGAGTATCCAAACGATAACGCTGAGATACATATCGGGGTGTGTTGTGACGCGAGGAGTCTCCGGGCGGGCGCGCCGATCTGGCCATCACCGTCAAGTCTTGCAGATGTGCGACCGGATGTGCAGACAGCCCTCATCCGGTCCGGCTCGTTGCGCGGTCAGGGACCGGGCCGGAACGTCGAGAAAAGTTGCCACATCAACGGAAGGTCGGTTTCCCAGCGGGAGTCCGCAGTACGCCAGTACAACGCGTAGCCATGGCCATTACGCACAAATCCGCGGTTGAGAACGTGCACCGTCTTCCCTCCGGATGTGTGAGTAAACTCCCAGTCCGCCTGGATCGCGCCGTTGCCGCCGTCACTTGCCGCGATCTTCACCCGCCGGTAGTCCGGCACCCGGGTGCGGACGTCGTCCTCGTGCGTCATCCAGTCCGCCAGCGCGGACGGATTCGCCTGCATGGTGATGTCGATGTGAAGGTAGGCGCCGGTTTGCGGATTGCTGAAGTTCCTTCCTTCGTTTCCGGGGGCGGGCCGTTCCTCCCAACCGTCCGGATAGGCGATCGACCAGCCCGACGGGGCGGAGTAGGTATGCCAGCCCAGTGGCGGGGTCACCGGTGTGGTGTCCGGCGGCGCCAGACCCGGATCTGCCGTGATCGGTGCGCCCGGGGTGCTCGCGGTGGATGACGCCCCGGTGGGAGCCGACGGGCCGGCAACCGTGCCCGTGGACGCCGGCTGCGGGCCGGCCTGGTTCGCGGCAACCCCGTCTGATGCCGCCCCGTCCACTTTCGGCCCGTCCGGACCCGATGCCAGTACTGCTCCGAGGACGATGGCGGTACCCGCCAGCACCGCCGCGAGGATCGCGGCGACCGTGGTCCGGCGCCGGCGGGTGGCGTGGGGACCTGCCGGTCGAGCCGGCGGTCGAGTCGGCGGTGGTGCGGCGGCTGCCTCGGCCGTCTCTGCCGCTTCGGCTGCCTTTGCCGCTTCGGCCGTCCCTGCCGCTCCGGTGTGTGCGGGAGGAGCCTGATCGCGGACGCGTGACGGCGCTGTGACCGTTGCCCCGGCTTCCTCGGCGGGGAGCGCGGCCGGCTGCCGGTCGGTGGCCACGGCGCTCACCGTTGCCGTGGTGTCGGCCG
>NZ_CAAAFT010000095.1:11821-13318 GCF_900634765.1 Candidatus Protofrankia californiensis
CCGGTTCGTGGGTGGCCGGTTCGTGGGTGGCCGGCTTCGGGACTGTCGCCGGTGCCGGTGGCAACCAGTGCTTTTCCCGCTGCCGGGTTCGTCCCGGTCGTCTGCGCGGGGCCTGTCCCGGCGGGGACGAACCCGACCGGGGCCGCGCTTGGTGCCGTGCCGGCACGACCCGCCGGCGCACGGGGGGAACGCTCCCGGTCGGAGTGGTTCACGCGCGGGCCGGACAGCCGGCGGGAGGTCTCCCGCTCGCTGACCTTCCGCAGCCGCCGCCTTGTCAGGGACAGCGATGGGCGCTCGGACGGATTCACCGCCATAAGATCATCAAGAATCGGCGCGAGGGCCCCGGCCAGCCGGAAGGGATGGCGCCTGCCGTCGACAATCGCTGTCAGCGTCGCGATGGCGCTGTCGCGCTCGTACGGCGTACCACCCTCGACGGCGGTGAACAGGGTTGCGCCCAGCGCCCAGACGTCACTGCCCGGACCGCCCGCTTCCCCGCGAGCCCTTTCCGGGGCGATGTAGGAAGGTGAACCCAGCAGGACACCGGTGCGGGTCAGGGTCGGATCCCCGGCGGACAGGGCGATGCCGAAGTCCGTCAGCCGGGCGCGCCTGTCCGCGCTGATCAGGACGTTTGCCGGTTTCACGTCCCGGTGGACGATCCCCGTCCGGTGTGCGGCCTCCAGGGCGTAGGCGAGGCTGATGCCGATCCGGGCTACCCGCTCACGCGGCAACGGCCCCTCGTCGCGGATGATCTCCGCCAGGGAGTGGCCGTCCACGAGCTCCATGACGATCCACGGGCGGCCGTCGGCGTCGAGCACGTCGAAGACCGGGACGAGCCCGGGATGCTGGAGCCGGCCTGCCGAGCGTGCCTCGCGCAGCACCCGCTGGCGCAGGACCGCCCGCTCGTCGGCAGAGATCGACCGCGGGAGGCGGATCTCCTTGACGGCGACATCCCGCCGTAGCAGTTCGTCGGTTGCCGCGTACACCACGCCGAAACCGCCGTGGCCGAGTTCGGCGCCGAGCCGGTAACGACCTCCAACAATCCGGCCGGAGTGTGCGTCCTGCCCGGCTTTCGACGTCACGTGGCGCTCCAGCGGCATCCGGCCATCTCACCTCCCCATGAACATCGCTCGGCCTACTTCATCACACGTCGGCTTCGTCGGCTTCATCGCGCACCGGCATGCTGCGGGCGGGGCCCGCCGGTGTCGCTGCGAGCGGGGCCCGCCGGTGTCATGGCGGGTGCCGTCAGTGTCACGACAGGTGCCAGACGTACACGCCGGCGGAGAACTCCGGCGGGCGCCCGGCCAGCAACGTCACCGTGTTGAGGAGTGCGTCCGTGTGCTTCGCCGGGCCGAGTACGACCGCACGCACGCCGAGTCTGGCGAAGTCGTCGCGACCCTGGGTGATCTGCGCCGGGGTCACCGGGCCGGAGAACCTGCCGTTCTCGACGTCGTTCAGCAGCTGCGCTGTCGCCGTCGGCTTTTTTCCGCCCATGTATGC
>NZ_CAAAFT010000095.1:13376-23381 GCF_900634765.1 Candidatus Protofrankia californiensis
AGAAACGGAAGTCCGCCGCCGTCTGCCAGGCCAGCGCAGCGGTCTGCACTCCGGTCGGATACGGCAGGACCAGCACGTTGGAGCCTGCCGGAAGAGTTTTCACGGCGTCGGTGGTGAAGAATGCGGGGACGTCGGGCGACCGTTCGACGGCGTACGGTCGAGGAATCAGCGGGAGAATACAGGCCGTGGTGAGGGCCACCGCTGTCAGCGGCCCGGCGGTGCCGAGCTGGGCAGGCAGGCGGTCCAGGACGAGGGCGAGCATGAGCCCGGCCATCAGGGCCGTGCCGAGGGAGAATCTGTTCGGCAGGGCGGAGTCGAAGACCGGAAGACCGGAAACCAGATTCCAGGGCAGCCGCAGGCCTGTTTCCACATTGTTGACCAGCAGCGTGCCGCCCAGCGACAGGACGGCCAGGACCGCGCCGGTGAGCCCGGCTATCCGCAACCGCAGATCACGAAAGCCCAGGACGGTGGCGGACACGCACACGATCAGTAGGGGCCAGCCGAAGAAGTTCATGTACTCCGGCGGACCGCCCGGGAACGCGGCCGCTCGCGCGGTCTGCGGGGGTGTCGCGAGCAGCTGGCGCCCGGAGGGGACGTACAGGCCGGTCAGGTCGCTCTTGAAGAAATTTGCCAGGAACGGGCTGCCGTGGGCCCGCAACGATCCGAGGAACTGAACTCCCAGCGGCAGCCCGGTCAGCGCCAGGCAGGACAGGAAGGCGACTGCCAACGTTTGCAGCGGGCCGCCGGCCCGGCGGAGGTGGCCCGGTCGGCTCAGCAGCAGCAGGGCGATCCCGACAACGGCCGTCACCGCGGTGATGAACAGCACCTCTTCGCCGGTCAGCAGTTGCAGGCCGGCTCCGACGCCCAGCAGCACGCCGGTTCGCAGCGGTCGGTATGTCCCCCGGACGGTGTCCACGACAAGGCAGAGCAGCAACGGCACGGCCGGCGCCAGAACTATGCTCAGATGCCCTGTTCCGGCGGCGACGAGCGCCGGTGAAAAACCGTACACGAGCCCGGCGACGTAGGCCGCCGCGGCCCGTACCCGCAGTTTCCGCGCGAACAGGTAGGCGCCGAATGCGGAAAGCGCGAACGCCAGTACGGCAAGCAGGTTGTAGGAGGCCACCGGCCCGGCGGCCCGGGTCAACGGGGTCAGTAACAGGCCGGGAAACAGAACGGATGTGTTCCACAGCGCATTTATTCCCTCCGGCGCGTTCGCCAGGTGCGTGACGAAGGGATTCGCCGGGCTCGTGACGGCATGTGCGGTATGCGCCAGCCACCAGCAGTACAGAGCGGTGTCGTTCGGATTACCGGCGATGATGTTCCGGGTCGGGTCGGACCACACCCGGGCGGTCAGCAGCAGGGCCAGCAGGAGGTAACTCGACCCGACCAGCAGATATGACCTGATGCTCCGGCCCTGCCGCGTCCGGCCCGCCGTGCCTGCGGTTGCGGCGGGCGCATCGGGCGCATCGGGTGCCGCGACCGGCATTGCCCGGTGGACGGCCGCCGGCGTGGTGATATGCCCGGTCGCAGGTGTGTCCGTGTCGGCGGGATCCAACGCGTCCTCCTGTGACCGGCAGCGTGCGAGCGCGGCGGTGCCATCCGTCCACCGGGACGCCGCTCGCTGATCGAACGCCCTGCCCTCGGTCGTCTTACCCTGTGAATCAGCATCATTACATCTGCCGCTGCCGTCGCCGTCCCAACAGTTGGCTCCCGGACGGTCGTCATTCCGACACCGTGACCTGCTTGAGGGAGGCATGCTGACCTCTGACGAGTCCGGGCGGAGGAGGTGTCGCATGGTCGGGGCGGGCGGCACTGCGGGCGGTACCGCGGGCGCACCCATGGTGAGTGCCGTCGACTGGGAACGGCTACGGGACGAGGCGACCCGGGTGGCGGCCCGCGCGTACGCTCCGTACTCACGGCTTCGCGTCGGCGCCGCCGCGGTGGTCGATGACGGCCGGCTGGTCGTCGGATGCAACGTCGAGAACGCGTCCTACGGCCTCACGCTGTGCGCCGAGTGTGTGCTGGTAGGGGCCTTGCACGCCTCCGGGGGCGGCCGGCTGGTCGCGTTCGCCTGCGTGGACGGTGCCGGCGCGCCGCTCGTGCCCTGCGGCCGGTGCCGGCAGCTTCTGTACGAGCACGGCGGCCCGGATCTCTCGGTGGCGGTGGCCGGTGGCCCGTGCCGGCTGGGGGATCTTCTCCCGGACGCCTTCGGCCCCGCCGATCTGCCGCCGCCGGGTACCCACGATGCTGATACGGACCAGGACGGGGGTGACAGTCCGTGACTTTTCACGTCATCGACCTGATCCGGACGAAACGGGACGGCGGCCGGCTGCCCGATGAGGCCGTGGACTGGCTGATCAACTCTTACACGGCGGGAGCCGTCGCCGACGAGCAGATGGCGTCCTATCTGATGGCCGTACTGTGGCGTGGCATGCAGCCTGCGGAGCTGTCCCGCTGGACCGCGGCGATGGTCGCAAGCGGCGAGCGGCTCGACCTGTCCGGGCTCGGCCGCCCGACTGTGGACAAGCACTCCACCGGCGGTGTCGGCGACAAGGTCTCGCTGGTCCTGGTGCCGCTGGTGGCGGCCTGTGGTGCGGCGGTGCCACAGCTTGCCGGGCGCGGGCTCGGCCACACCGGCGGGACCCTGGACAAGATGGAGGCCATCCCCGGCTGGCAGGCGTCGTTGTCCTCCGAGCGGATGCGGTCGGTGCTCACCGACGTCGGCGGGGTCATCGCCGCTGCGGGCGCTGGTCTGGCGCCGGCGGACCGGAAGCTGTATGCGTTGCGGGATGTGACCGGCACGGTGGAATCGATCCCGTTGATCGCTTCGTCGATCATGAGTAAGAAGATTGCCGAGGGGACGTCCGCCCTGGTACTGGACGTCAAGGTCGGCTCGGGCGCCTTCATGACGGCCCAGGCGCAGGCCCGTGCGCTGGCCGAGACCATGGTCACATTGGGTGATGCGGCCGGTGTACGCACGGAGGCGCTGCTGACGGGCATGGACGCCCCACTCGGGCGGACTGCTGGAAACGCGCTCGAGGTCGTCGAGGCGGTGGAGACCCTGCGCGGTGGCGGCCCGGCCGACCTGGTCGAGGTGACGGTCGCGCTGGCCAGGCGGATGCTCGTGCTCGCCGGGCTGGAGGGGGGCCCGGACCCGGCGGACGTCCTTGCGGCGGGCAAGGCGTACGACGTGTGGCGACGGATGGTCACCGCGCAGGGTGGCGATCCGGACGCGGCCCTGCCGGTGGCCGGGCACGTCGAAACGGTGCCCGCGCCCGTGACCGGTTTCCTGTGCTCCCTGGACGCGCGCGCTGTCGGCGTGGCGGCCTGGCGGCTGGGGGCGGGCCGCTCGCGCAAGGATGACGTGGTGTCGGCGTCCGCGGGCGTGCGATGGTTCGCAAGCCCCGGCGAGCGGGTTGTCGCCGGGACGCCGCTGCTGCAGCTGCACACCGACGATCCGGCCCGGATGGCTTCCGCCATGGAGGCGCTCACGGACGCCGTCGAGATCGCGGACACGCCGCCGGCCGTCCAGCCGCTCGTCCGCGGCCGCGTCCACCTGTAGCCCCCGCTGAACAGGGGCTCATTGGTAGATCCTCGTCCCGGCTCGCCGATCGAACGCAGGATCTGAAGCGGGTTCCTGTACTTTCGGATATATCTTCGGACGATGAATGCGTCCGTGACGTCCCTGCCCACCGTGGACGCCATCCGGCGGGTACCCAAGGTGCTGCTGCACGACCACCTCGACGGCGGGCTGCGACCGGCGACCGTCGTCGAGCTCGCGGACGAGGTGGGATACGACGCCCTGCCCACCACCAATGCGGACAAGCTCGCGACCTGGTTCCGCGGCGGTGCCCACAGCGGGTCACTCGTGCGTTATCTGGAGACCTTCAGCCACACCGTCGGGGTGATGCAGACCGCTGACGCGCTCGCCCGGGTCGCCCGCGAGTGCGCCGAGGATCTTGCCGCCGACGGCATCGTCTACGCCGAGGTCCGCTTCGCCCCCGAGTTGCACGTCCAGCGGGGGCTGGCGCTCGACGCGGTGATCGAGGCCGTCATCGACGGGTTCCGGGCCGGCTCGTCCGGTACCGGGCTGAAGATCCGCGCCCTGCTGACCGCGATGCGCCACGCGGCCCGGTCGCTGGAGATCGCCGAAGCCGCCGTGCGATGGCGGGAGCGGGGAGTCGTCGGTTTCGACATCGCCGGGGCCGAGGCAGGCTACCCGCCGACCCGTCACCTCGACGCCTTCCAGTTCATGCAGCGGGCCAACGGCCACTACACGATCCATGCCGGGGAGGCGTTCGGGCTGCCGTCCATCTGGGAGGCTCTGCAGTGGTGCAACGCAGACCGTCTCGGCCACGGCGTCCGGGTCACCGACGACATCGCCATCGACACCGATGCGAACGTGACCCTCGGGCAGCTGGCCAACTATGTCCGGGACGTCCGGGTGCCGCTGGAGATGTGCCCGACGTCCAACGTGGACACGGGCGTGTGCGCGAGCATCGCCGAGCATCCGATCGGGCTGCTGCGCAGGCTCCACTTCCGGGTGACGGTCAACACCGACAACCGGCTGATGAGCGGGGTGACGCTGTCGAGCGAGTTCGCCGCCTTGGTGGAAGCCTTCGGTTACGGATGGTCGGATATCCGGTGGTTGACGGTGAACGCGATGAAGTCGGCATTCATCCCGTTCGACCAGCGCCTGGCGCTCATCAACGACGTGATCAAGCCTGGATTCGAGGTGCTGTGCCACGATGAGTGACTCACCGGCCGGTACCGCTGAACCGGCTGAACCGGCCGATCCGGGCGGCTACGGCCAGGCCGTCGCGTCGGACGGCACCATGACCGGGCCGGACGGGCGCCCACGCTGCCCGTGGGCGCTGTCCGCGCCGGAATACCCGGAATACATCGCCTACCACGACGGCGAATGGGGACGCCCGGTCCGCGACCGCGTCGGGCTGTTCGAACGCCTCAGTCTGGAAGCATTCCAGTCCGGTCTTTCCTGGCTCACCGTCCTGCGTAAACGGGATGCTTTCCGGGCCGCGTTCGCGAATTTCGATCCGATAGCCGTCGCGGCGTTCGGCCCGGCCGACGTCGAGCGGCTGGCGGCGGACGCGGGAATCATTCGCAATCGCCGAAAGATCATCGCGACGATTACCAACGCCCGGGTGGTCCTGGCCCTGGACGTACCGTTCGAGGAGGTGATCTGGTCGTTTCGGCCCGCGGTCACGACAGTGCCGGTGGTCACGGCGGACCTGCCCGCATCCACGGCTGAGTCGGCGGCGTTGGCAACGGAGCTGAAAACCCGCGGCTTCGTCTTTGTCGGTCCCACGACAGCCTATGCGCTGATGCAGGCATGTGGTCTGGTCAACGACCACCTTGCGGCCTGCGCCGTCAGGTAGTTCGGGGCGGGAGCGCCGCCCGTGTCAATGGTGCCGGCGACGCCGTCGGCCGCCCGGCCGCGCCTCGCGCGAGGCGGACGGAGCGGGCCGGTCCGCTACCATGGTTGATCATGTCGGATGTGATGGTACTTGCGATTGTCAGCGTTGTCGTCACCGGCATCGGCGCGCCGGGGATCACCGCGTTTTCCGGCCGTATAGAAGCACGACGGTCACATCGTCTCGCCATCCAGAAGGAATGTCGTGACGCGCTGGACTTCGCCGCCGAGCAGTTGGCGAGATCCCAACGGGCCACGGCCTACTGCATGTCATTGTGGTCCCGAGGGATCATGGACGGCGACGACGAGGCAAAAGAATATCTGAAGCGCCGGAACCAGGCGAACGAATCGGCCCGGACCGCCTATGGACGGCTGTGCGTCAGGTTCGGCCCGGCCGCACCGGTCGCGCGTCACTATGACGACGCCATCGAGTGCATGCGCCGGCTGACGGACGTACTACGGGGCTATCGTGCCGGCGACACCTATGACGCCTGGGAACACCAGGCCGGCGCCGAGTCCGCGGAACTGACCGCCGCCGGCGACAGATTCCTCAACGCCGCGAAGAAGGCCGTGTCGGCCCAGGGATAGGTTTCACTCCGGGACGGCAGCGAGGACATCCCGGGTGGCGGACATTCCCAGTCTGGTCGCACCGGCACTGACGAAGGCAAGGGCCTGCTCGGCGGTACGGATACCTCCGCTGGCCTTGATGCCGAGCCGACCGCCGATCGTCGCCGCCATCGCCCGTACCGCCCGCAGGCTCGCCCCGCCCGCGGGGTGGAACCCCGTCGACGTCTTCACGAACTCGGCGCCGCCCGCCTCCGCGGCCCGGCAGGCCGCCGCGATGCCGGCGTCCGGCAGCAGTGCGCTTTCGATGATCACTTTGAGGATCACGTGCGGTGGGACGGCCAGCCGCACTTCGGCTATCTCGGCCTCGATCGACCGCCAGTTCTCCTCCATCGCGCAGGCCAGGTCGATCACCAGATCGATCTCGTCCGCCCCGTCGGCCACGGCCCGGCGGGCCTCCTGCGCCTTGACCACGGTCAGATGGGTGCCGTGGGGGAATCCGATCACCGAGGCCACCGCGAACGCCGGATCGTCCGGCTGGTCTTGCGTGTCCTTCGGACGCTCCCGGCGGGCCGCGGCGGCCGCCAGGTAGACGTGGGTGGGCGCGACGCACACCGTGCCGACGCCCAGTTCCGTGGCTTCGGTGCACAGCGCGAGGATCTCCTCCCCGGTGGCTTCGGGACGCAGTAGGGTGTGGTCGATCATCCGGGCGAGTTCGGACCGGCGTGGCGGAGCAGGGGGACCCGGCACCGCTCCACCCGCTCCGGCGGGACGGTCCGCTCCGGCGGGGACGTTCGTCATAGCCTCCATCATTGCGGGCCATCATTGCGGGTGGGAGCAGCGGTCGGAGTTCTACCGGGCAGGGCCCTGGCAGGAGGCAGTCGTGCGGGTCGACGTCGTCGAACATCCTCTGGTGGCCGCACGGCTGACCGTGCTGCGCGACAAGGCGACGCAACCGCCGGTGTTCCGCGCGGCGCTGCGTGAACTGTCGACGATGCTGATCTACGAGGCCACCCGGGAGCTGCCGACGGTCCGGTACCCGGTCACCACCCCGCTCACCCCGACCGCAGGCAGCAGGCTGGCCACGGCACCGATCGTCGTGCCGGTGCTGCGGGCGGGTCTGGGGATGCTGGAAGCGGCTTTGAGCCTGCTGCCCGAGGCCCGGACCGGCTTCGTCGGCCTGGCCCGGGACGAGCGGACCTTCCAGCCCCATGTCTACCTGGAGTCGCTGCCGGCGAACCTTGCCGGCTATCCCGTGCTGCTCCTCGACCCGATGCTCGCCACCGGCGGATCAGCGGCACACTGTCTGAACCTGCTGGCCGAGCGTGGGGCTACGGGCATAGTCCTGGTCTGCGTGCTCGCCGCGCCCGAAGGGATCGCCGCGCTGGACGCGGGCGGCTTCGACGTACGGGTCGTGACCGCCGGCATCGACGAGCGGCTCGACGACAACGCCTTCATCGTTCCCGGTCTCGGGGACGCCGGCGACCGGCAGTTCGGCGCGTTCTGAAGGGCCAAGGGCGACAGGATCATGTTCCTTTCGCTGCCGGGGCCCCAAGCCCCCGGTTCACAGCGGGTTGTGCTCCTGAGGACTGCCGCGGCATACGGTATGCGCGGGTACCTCCCGCGGCTTCAGAGATCGAGGAGGAGCCGGCGGACGGCGTCGCGGAGGGTGGCCATGCGGGTGTCCGCCTGCTGGCGGGCAGCCGCGAGAGCCTCCGCGTCGGCTCCAGGGTCGACCGGGGCGATCACTTCCAGATATGACTTGATCTTTGGTTCGGTGCCGCTGGGGCGGACGACCACCCGTCCGCCGTCCGCGAGAAGAAAAACGACCACGTCGGCCGGTGGCACGCTGCCAGCCGTCCGACCGTGCGCGGATGGTGCGGCGAGGTCGTGGACGCCGACAACCGCCGTGTCCCCGAACCGGCTGGGGGGATCGGCCCGCAGCGCGGTCATGATGGCGGAGATCCGCTCGGTGGAGTCGCTCGAGCCGGTCAGCCGGATCGACACCTGGGCGGTGACGTACAGCCCATACCGGCGGGCGAGGTCGTCCAGCCGGTCGAGCAGGGTCCGGCCGCGGCGCTTGTCCGCCGCGGCGATCCCGGCGACGGCCAGGGCCGCGGTGATTCCGTCCTTGTCGCGGACGAGATCGGGGGCGACCGCGTAGCCGAGCGCCTCCTCGTAACCGAACGCCAGGTCGGGATGCGCCCGCATGATCCACTTGAAGCCGGTGAGGGTTTCGGAGAACCGCAGGTTGTGCGCGGCCGCGAGCGCGGCCAGCGCGCGGGAGCTGACGATCGTCGTCGCAACCGGCCCGGGTCGGGTGCGCAGTGTCTCCTCGGCGAGGAGCATGCCCACCTCGTCTCCGGTGAGGATCCGGTCATTCACCGCGACCGCGCAGCGGTCCGCGTCCGGATCGTTGGCAATGACGACATCGGCACCCACCGCACGGCCGAGCGCGAGCACCCGGTCCATCACGCCGGGTTCCTCGGGGTTCGGGAACGGGACCGTCGGGAAGTCCGGGTCGGGACGGACCTGCTCGGCAACCATGAACGGCGCGGTGAGGCCCGCGCGGGTGAACACGGCTTCGAAGGTGTCCGCGCCCACACCGTGCAATGGGGTGTACGCCACCCGGACGTCGGCGAGGCCGCCTGCGCCGTCCGTCCGCAGCGTGTCCGCGGCCGCCGCCACATAGCTGGAACGGATCTCCTCGCCAAGGCGCGTCCAGCCGTCGCCGAGAGGGAGGGACGCCGCCGGCCCGACAGCGTCGATTGCGGCTTCGATCTCGCTGTCGACGGGAGCGACGATCTGCGCTCCGTTCGCCGGATCGCCGGACGGTGCGCCCAGGTACACCTTGTAACCGTTGTCGGTCGCCGGATTATGACTTGCGGTGACCATGATGCCGGCGTCCGCACCGAGATGGCGGACGGCGAACGCCAGCACCGGCGTGGGCACCGGGACCGGTAGCAGGGCCGCCCGCAACCCCGCGCCGGCCAGCACCCGAACACTGTCGAAGGCGAACCGTTCACTGCCATGCCGGGCGTCCGCGCCCACGACGACCAGCGGGGGCGGACGATCGTCACGCGGCGGCAGCCCCGAAGCGGTCGGCGTGGCTGACGTGGCTGACGTGGTGGGTGTGGTGGGTGTGGTTGACGGTGACGCCGTTGGAGCTGGGGTCACCGGAGCTGATCCGGTCGGAGCTGACGTGGTTGAAGCGGCCGTACCGGCCTGCCGGGCGAGCAGCCAGGCGGCCAGACCCGCCGCCGCCCGCCGGACGACCGCGGTGTTCATCCCGGTCGGGCCGGCGCGAAGCGGTCCACGAAGCCCGGCCGTGCCGAAGCGCAGGGCGCCGGAGAACCGCTCACGCAGGGCTTCGAGGTCACCGGCGTCGAACGCGGCGTCGAACACAGCGGTCAGTTCGGCCCGGTCGGCCGGCTCCGGGTCGTCGGCGATCCACTGCCGGGCCCGGGCGAGCAGGTCCAGGTCCGCGTCATCCCCGACGGACGCGTCCACCCCGACCGCTCACAGTCTGGTGACGACCGAGGCGAGCAGCGCGCCCATGCGTTCGGCCGCGCCGGCACCGGCGGCCAGCACCTCGGTGTGGTCGATCGGCTCGCCGGTCATGCCGGCGGCGAGGTTGGTCACCAGGGACAGCGCCAGGACCTCGGCGCCCTCCGTCCGGGCCGCGATCGTCTCGTGCACGGTCGACATGCCGACCAGGTCCGCACCGAGCGTCCGCAGCATCCGGATCTCGGCCGGGGTCTCGAAGTGCGGTCCGGGCAGTGCCGCGTAGACCCCTTCGGTGAGGGTCGGGTCGGCGGTACGCGCCAGTGCGCGCAGGCGCGGAGCATAGGCGTCGGTGAGGTCGACGAACCGCGGTCCGACCAGGGGACTGCGACCGGTGAGATTCAGATGATCGGAGATGAGCACGGCCTGGCCGACCGTATGGTCCTCGCGCAGCCCGCCCGCGGCGTTGGTGAGCACCACGGTGGACACGCCCGCGGCGCAGGCCG